>DASVRX010000151.1:0-14765 GCA_036388375.1 Pedobacter sp.
TTATATAACTGTTCTCATACTTGTTTTCTCGTCCAAGGTATCTGTTTCTCAACCCAATGTTCAACTCATGGGTGGCCGGCAAGCATACCAGCCAAAGAGCCAGGAGTGGGGCAAGATTAAATCACTTGATGGTGTCTGGGATATTGAAGATGGCAGCTTAGATCAGATGCCGCTAAAATTTTCATCCAAAATCCCCGTACCCGGATTAGTAAAATCTGCAATACCTGCTTTTAAGGATGTTGGTTCAGAAACAAGCAAAAGCCGCGCTTTTTGGTATCGCAAGAAATTTTCAATTGCAGGAAAAACACCATCGCTCGCAAGACTCAAAATTTTCAAATCCATGTTCGGCACCAAGGTTTTTCTAAACGGAAAAGAGGTTGGTGAGAATCCATTAAACTTTACGCCACTATACTTTAACTTAACGCCGTATCTAAAAGGCAATAATGCGGATAACGAACTGGTAATTCGTGTAGGCGCTCATATTTCTGCTGTGCCCGATTCTGTGGTTTCGGGAGGCGATCCTGAACGGCTGCATTACCCGCCCGGAATTTATGACCATGTACAGCTACTGCTTTCGGATGACGCTTATGTAAGCAGGACACAAGTTGTTCCGGATATTGATAGAAGACGCATAAAAGCGGTGGTGTATTTTACCTCAGACAATAACCAACATCAGTCTCTTCAATTAAATGCTGCGATTTTAGAATCCAAAACTGGCAAACAGGTTGGCTCTGCAATAGTCAATAGTGGATTAATCAGAGCGGGAAAAAGCAACGAGGTGGCAGTAAACATCAATATTACAGATTGTAAGCTTTGGACACCAGAAAATCCACACTTGTATATTCTTAAGCTTTCTAACAAAGAATATTCTTATCAAACCCGATTTGGAATGCGGAGCTTCAAAGTGGATAGCTCCTACACAAACAAAGCTTTATTGAATAACAAACCCTGCTACATCCGGGGCACTAATTTAAGCGTGCATCGCTTTTTCGAAGACAGCTTGTCGAGACAGCATCCCTGGGATGCGGTATGGGTTCGAAAATTATTTAGAACTTTTACTCAAATGGGGATGAATGGTGTGCGGGTATGTATCGGCCCGGCCCCTGAAATGTGGTATGACATAGCCGATGAAGAAGGGATGATGATCTTTGATGAATACGCAATTTGGTACGCTTACCAACCTGATATTGGAAGTGTAGAAACGCAAGCAGCAGACCCCTTAAAGAAATGGGGAATATGGCCTAAAAATCTTAAAGCAAAACAATTAATAAAAGAATATTCTTCATGGATGCGGGAACGCTGGAACCATCCAAGCGTAATTGTTTGGGACGCACAAAATGAGTCGTGGTCAAAGGAAACAGGTGAGGCAATTAATGCAGTACGTAAGCTCGATTTATCCAATCGGGTATGGGATAACGGTTGGTCGCCACCGGCAAGTCCGGGTGATATACGGGAAGCCCATCCCTATTTTGAGAGCTATGTTCAGGGTACCGAAATGAAAAAACCTGACGCAATTAAGCCTCGTCCTTTTAATTTGTCAGATTTGGCTACCGCCGAGAAAATCCCTTCAACTTTTTATCTGCCCTTTCAATACTCTTACAAACTTACTCCTAACTGGTATTGGCAGCAGCCGGTTGTGATAAATGAATACTCATACCTGTGGCTTAATCGAAATGGCACCCCAACAGTACTCACCAAACCATATTACGATGCGGTATTAGGGGAGAATGCTACGCCTGATAAACGGAGAGAATTATATGCCCGCAACCTGGCAGCAGTGACCGAATACTGGCGGGCCTTGCGAACTTGCATAGGCGTACTTTATCCTTTTGGGATTGCCGCCTCTATACAGGGAGGAGCCACTAACGACAGCTTTGTAGACCCGGAAAAACTGGAGCTTGATCAGTATTACAGAAAATATGTTCCGGATGCATTTTCGCCGCTTGGTGTTTGTGCAGAGCTCTGGAAAACTGATTTTGAAATTAAACCCTGGCATGGAACTCAGGCAGAGTTTTCGGTGGCAGTTATAAATGATTTAGGGACATCTTTTAATAGCTATTTTGAAATTAAAATTATCAGAGGCGATGCTATAATTAAAAGTACACGCTTTGAGTATAGCGTTTCCGCCTACGAAGTGAGTCGCAGATTTGTGAAGATTGAGTTGCCGAAAGATCCGGGAAGCTATGAGATTATTACGGAGCTGCATGCTCAGGGAAGACAACCCGTTCGGAGTTACCGTACCATAACACTAGCAACAAAGCAATAAAAAATCCCGGTTGCAGCGCAACCGGGATTTTCCTAATCATCGATTAAACAAATGATTACTTACTGGTTTGTGCCAGTAGTGGTATTGTTACTTGCAGTATTTGCATCTGGCTGATGAGCAATGCTGTTCACATGTCTTGCGTGATTAAAGTGCATCCTTAGAGTAGGTAGCGTTTTAGTTGCAAATGCTTTAACCTCCGGATCGGTAGATTGTGCAGCGCTTGTGAATAATTCAATCGCTTTTTGGTGATCCTGAAGCATCATGCGCATGTATTGCACATCAAAAGCTTGTCCGGTTAAGTTTTGCAGGCTAGCCATGTCATTGTTCTGAGATGAATTATTGGACATAGACCCTGTGTTGTTCATACCTGAACTTGCATTGTTTGAATTCATGTTTGAAGATACTGCTGTATGATCAGACGCAGCCGTTGCCGAAGTATTTGAAGATCCGGTTGCGCTTACAGTTCCAGAAGTCTGATCTGTACCAGCAGAACCTGTTGTACCTAAACCAGCTGAACCACTCGTTCCAACGGAACCAGATGTATTAGCAGATCCGGTTGCACCTACACCTGCTGAACCACTTGTTCCAACAGAACCAGAAGTACTGGCAGAACCTGTTGCGCCCATACCTGCTGAAGTGTTACCAGCTCCCATTGCAGAGTGATTCATAGAACCTGCTGAACCTGTAGTACCTGAAACATTCGCAGATCCTGAAGTTCCAGCGGAAGCATAAGATTGTGAACCATACATTGGACTTGAAGGAAGTGAAACGTTTTTAGACGAAGCTAAAGATTTAAGCTTCTCATTGCTTGCAGTATGGTCTGCAATCATTTGAGCGGCGAAAGCTCTTACTTCGGCACTTTTCGCTTTACTTTGCGCAACCTGACTAAGTTCAACTTCTCTCATCCCGTTCATTCCAGCCATTGGTATGAAACTTTGAGCAGTAGTATAGGTACTGAAATCTGTTGCAGTCAAAGGCCCTTGGTAACCGTTCATCAAATAGCTCATTGCACTTGCAGATGAACCTGCACCTGACCCGCTAGCCATGCTTCCAGATCCGGCACCCATTGAGCCTGCATTGTTAGAAGAATTTCCCCAGTTTCCTGAAGAGTTTCCAGCTGAAGCTGATCCATTTGCACTTACTGAACCTGTAGTACCTGCTGAACCAACGGTGTTTACATTTCGGGATGAGCCGCTTGTTCCGCTCATTCCTAGTGAACCAGAAGTACTACCTGCTGCTCCGGTAGTACCGACGGAACCAGAAGTATTGCCGTTTAGACTACCGTTACCCGAAGCACCTGAAACACTTCCAGAAGTGCCTGTAGTACTGGAATTTACAGGACCATTTCCATTAGCTGCACCACCTGTATCTCCTGCCGTTGGGCTCAAAGTTTCGTTTGCCCCTAAAGTTGAAGCGCCACCTGACGTACCTACTGTACCACTTACGCCTGATGTGCCGGAAGTAGAGCTTGTAGCACCTGCTGCTCCTGAAACATTACCAGACGCACTACCAGTAGTGCCAGATGCACTAGCGTTTACCGGACCGTTTCCGTTAGCTGCTCCACCTGTGTCACCTGCAGTAGGGCTTAACGTTTCGTTTGCTCCGATAGTTGATGCACCACCTGAAGTACCCACTGTCCCAGCGGTATTTCCCGATGCATCAGTTGATCCCGTTGTGCCTGATGTATTTCCCGTTGTACCTGAGGTTGATGTAGACCCCGTTGTACCATCGGTGGTTCCTGATGTTGTAGTACCCGCATCTGTTGAACTGCCGGAACCGGTACCTGATGTACCAGTCGATCCGCCGGAACCGGACCCTGTTCGCGTGGACGAACATGCTCCGATGACCCCAGCGACCAGAAGAGCCATTGTTACATTTTTTAAATTTTTCATAATACTTAATTTAGATGTGAAAACGTTTTTTTTTATCTAAGTAATAAAAGACCAATAATCTTTCATCACCGCAATTAATACCTTTTCGTTTCCCATACTGTTTTAGAAAACTCAAAATTCCCGATCTAAAAGGTATTAATCAGGGGCACAGCATTTCCTGTTATTTACACCTAACTCGCAGTAAATGAACACTAACCGAGACATGGCTGACGCAAATTACTTACCTGTTTTCCCGTTAGGGATTGAAGTGAAAATCCTTTTTGCCTCCTTCAGGCAAAAAGATTGCAACGAAAAGCCCGCCCGAACGCCCCAGAAAAACAGAGAAATATTTTCAATTTAGAAACAATCAAAATTGAAATACCGCTTGTCGGCAGCGGCCTTAGCTTTATAATTCAACTATATTTGGGGAAGTTAATCTCTGGTTTACAACATGGATGATTTTATCGCCGCCAGGTCTCAAATGGCTTTATCTCTTGGTTTCCATATTATATTTTCTTGCATAGGTATGGTGATGCCTTTCTTCATGGCCGTAGCGCATTATTACTGGTTGAAAACTGATCAGCCGGTTTATAAAAACATCACAAAGGCATGGAGTAAGGGAGTTGCCATTTTCTTTGCTACCGGTGCTGTTTCTGGTACTGTTCTATCCTTTGAGTTAGGTCTGTTATGGCCCGGCTTTATGAAACATGCCGGTCCGATTTTTGGCATGCCATTTTCACTTGAGGGTACCGCCTTTTTTATTGAAGCCATTGCGCTAGGTTTCTTTTTATATGGCTGGGATCGATTTAATCGCTGGTTTCACTGGATAACTGGTGTAATTGTGGGCGTGAGCGGATTGGTTTCCGGGATTTTAGTGGTGGCGGCAAACGCCTGGATGAACAGTCCGGCCGGTTTCGATTATGTGAATGGCCGTTATATTAACATTGATCCGATAAAAGCGATGTTTAACGAGGCGTGGTTTTCGCAGGCGCTTCATATGTCAATAGCGGCTTTTGTTGCTACCGGCTTTGCCGTGGCCGGGGTACATGCATTAATGATCTTAAAGGGATCTAATATAGAATTCCATCGAAAATCGTTTAAGATCGCAGCGATATTTGCAACAGTAGCGGCGGTTTTACAACCTCTTAGTGGCGATATATCTGCCAAAGATGTGGCGAAGAGGCAACCTGCAAAATTAGCTGCCATGGAAGCGCACTTCCATACTGAAAAATCTGCTCCGCTTATAATAGGCGGTATTCCGGATACAAAAGGCAAGAAAGTTGATTACGCTCTTAAAATTCCATCAGCCTTGAGCTTTCTTGCGCATGGCGATTTTGATGCAGAAGTAACCGGTCTGGATAAAATTCCTGAAGCCGACCAACCGCCGGTAGCCATCACGCATTATGCCTTTCAAATAATGGTGGGTTTAGGAACTATCATGATGTTAATTTCCATTTTGTATTTTATCAGTTTGTGGAAGAAAAAAAGCTGGGGCAATAAGAAGTGGCTGCTGCAGCTTTTTGTAGCCGCTACACCTATGGGTTTTATAGCGGTTGAAGCCGGCTGGACCGTAACCGAAGTAGGCCGCCAGCCCTGGATAATACACAACGTGATGCGTACCGCCGATGCCGTAACGCCCATGCCGGGAATTGCTTATTCTTTTTATCTTTTCACCGCAGTATATCTTTCTTTATCTTTAATTGTAATTTTCATGCTCTCCAGGCAGATAAAAATGGTAGGCAAGCTTTACCACACTCCAAAACCTTAACATAATGCTATACGTAGTTATCATTTTTTTATGGACAGCCATTCTGTTATATCTCTTAATGGGAGGTGCAGATTTTGGAGCCGGGATTATTGAGCTTTTCACATCGGAGAAAAATGTAAATAAAACCCGCAAAACTACCTATAGAGCTATCGGTCCGATCTGGGAAGCAAACCACATGTGGTTAATTATCACCATCGTAATTCTGTTTGTGGGTTTCCCCGATATTTACACAACCATGTCGGTGCATTTGCATATTCCATTAACCATTATGTTGCTTGGAATCATTGCCAGGGGCACGGCCTTTACGTTCAGACATTATGATGCGGTGGTGGATGACATGCAGCATGTTTACAACAAGATATTTGTTTACTCAAGTTTTATCACACCTTTCTTTTTGGGAGTGATTGCGTCCAGTGCAGTTTCGGGGCACATCAACCCGCAGGCGGATACCTTTTTATCAGCTTATGTTTATAGCTGGCTTAACTGGTTTTCGATCGCAGTGGGTTTCTTTACGGTTGCTATTTGCGGGTTTCTGGCGGCGGTATATATCATCGGCGAAACCGATACAGAATTTGACAAACACCGATTTATGCGGAAAGCCCGCTTTATGAATATTGCTGCTTTTGTTTGCGGTTCGCTGGTATTCCTGGCAGCTTATTACGAAAACATTCCGCTAATCGATTGGGTGTTTGGAAACGTCATCGGTATTGCGGCCATAACTGCTGCCAGTTTATCGCTCGTTGTGTTTTGGTATTTGCTTGGAAAAGGTAAAACCAGGGTTTTACGTTTGCTTGCGGGGTTCCAGGTAAGTATGATTTTGCTGACAACCACTTACCGGCATTTTCCTAATATTGTGCTGTTGAAAAACGGCGGACATCTATCACTTTTAGATAACCATGGCCATCAAAAAACCATTGACGCGTTAGCCTGGGCATTATTAATAGGAAGCGTGTTTATCCTGCCTGCCTTAGGATATCTGATTTATAGTTTCCAGAAGAAAGAGGCGGTTCACTCTTAAGTTCATGAAAAAAGATAATCAAGACCTCCCACCCTTCGTAAAAAGCTGGAACCAGTTTTATCTTCTATTGGTCGTCTGGCTTATTTTGCTTATCACCGGCTTTTATCTTTTTACCCGCTATTTCGGATGAGTGTAGTTGACTGGTGCGTACTTATTTTTACGCTCGTATCCATTGTTGCCTTTGGAGTCTACAAAAGCCGCGGACCGCAAAACATCAACGGGTTCTTGTTAGGCAACCAGTCTTTACCATGGTATCATGTTTGCCTTTCGGTGATGGCAACTCAGGCGAGTGCCATTACTTTTTTATCTGCTCCTGGCCTTGCGTACACTTCCGGGATGAGCTTCGTACAGTTCTATTTTGGCTTGCCTTTGGCGATGATTGTTTTGTGCATCACATTTGTGCCCATTTTTCATAAGCTAAATGTCTATACTGCTTACGAATATTTAGAACAGCGCTTTGACATAAACACCCGGATATTTACCGCAATTCTTTTTTTGATTCAACGAGGCTTATCTACAGGAATAACCATTTATGCCCCGGCAATAATCTTATCAACCATATTAAATGTCGACACTATTTATACCACCATTTTCATTGGCGGAACTGTAATATTTTACACCGTTTATGGTGGCACAAAGGCAGTTTCCTACACTCAAATGCTCCAAATGGCGATCATCTTTTCCGGATTACTAGTGGCTGGAATTATGGTTGTGCATTTGCTTCCTGCTGATGTAGGCTTTGTTAGAGCTATTGGTATAGCAGGTAAATCCGGAAGAACAAATGCCATAGACTTTACCTTCGACTGGAACAATCAATACACTGTTTGGAGTGGTCTGATCGGCGGATTCTTTTTACAGCTCTCCTATTTTGGGACCGACCAGAGCCAGGTGGGACGCTATTTGACGGGGGCTTCCGTCGCCCAAAGCAGATTAGGTCTGTTAATGAATGGCCTGGTCAAAATACCCATGCAGTTTTTAATCTTGCTGATTGGTGTGTTGGTTTTTACCTTTTATCAGTTTCATAAGCCACCGCTCTTTTTTAACAGTTATGAATTAAATAAAATAGAAAAGAGCCAGTTTTCAGGTGAGTTGGATGAAATCAAGAGTCAGTACGATCAGGCATTTTCAGATAAGCAGCAGCACTTGCTTCAACTCAACAAAGCCTTAGATCAAAACGATCAATCATCTGTAAGTACCAGTCGTAACAATTTGAAACTGGCGGATGAAAAGACTAAAGCCTTACGTACAGAGCTAACCGCATTAATGCAGAAAAACGATCCTCAGGCAGAAACAAATGATAACAACTACATTTTTCTAAGTTTTGTAACGCAGTACCTTCCACAAGGATTAATCGGATTACTCATTGCCATCATTTTTCTTGCCTCGATGGGATCAACTGCAAGTGCGTTAAATTCACTGGCTTCCACAACAGTTATAGATATCTATAAGCGTTTGATTAACAGCAACGCATCCGATAGGAAATACCTATTGGTGTCGCGCATTACCACAATTAGCTGGGGCGTTCTTTGCATTTTCATGGCACTGTTTGCCAATAAGATGGGGAACCTGATCGAGGCGGTAAATATACTTGGTTCGTATATCTACGGAACAATTTTAGGAGTTTTTCTGGTTGCGTTTTACTTGAAGCACGTTGAGGGGAAAGCCGTTTTCTATGCGGCTATTTTAACAGAGATAATTGTTTGCCTTTGCGGGCTGTTTAAAGTTGTAGCTTACTTGTGGTTGAACGTAATCGGCTGCTTGACGGTAGTGATCCTTGCGGTTATAATTCAGCAGTTTCTAAAGAACCATCATAAGCGTACCGCTTACAAATGAAGATGAGATGTGCTCACGATATAGCTCCATAGCCATTAAAAAAAAATATGTTCTAATAAAAGAGCTGCTGATGTAGCCATCAGCAGCTTAAAAAAAATTATTTCTTAGCTTCAGCGAGTACTGCGCTGTTCAGCCTTACATATTCATCCATATTCATGTCTTTTGCAGCCTTAATACCAGCTTCAGCAGTTGCGGCAGCGCCTTTTTTGTCGCCTGCCTTAAGTTGAATTCTGGCTTTCCAATAACGTACCCATGGCGCTTTAGAATCAGCAGCTTCTGCAGCATTTGCCCACTCAAGGGCCTTTGTCATGTCTTTGCCGTTCGCATAATAATACTGAGCTGCCTGAAGGTAAGGTTTCTTCTCTCCCATCATCGACTCTTCGATACTTGCCATCACACGGCTATCAGTTTCGGTGCCGAGATTAATAGCAACAGCGGTATTCTCCCACATTAAGTTTAAAACAGCCGAATTCTCATAAACTTTGTCGAACTGAATTGTAAACGTTTCAACCTTATCTTTCAGCGTAGTTGGCTTTACTTTGAAGCGAATTAAATCGTCGGCTTCTTTATAAGCGTAAGATCCCCACTGCTTAGATCCCTTGCTAATAATTACAGTCCATTCACTTTTTCCAGGAATAGTAAAAAGACCATATTCTCCTGCCGGAACAGTGGTTCCGTTAATTTTAACTTCTTCAGAAAGCGTTAAAAGTGTTGCGCCGTTAGCTCCTGTGCGCCAAACCTGACCGTAAGGAACTAGTCCGCCGAAAACAGTACGCCCCCTTAAATTAGGTCTGGAGTAAACCAAAGAAATTTTGCCCAATCCAAAATCTTGAGTAAGTGTCTGTGTACTACTAGGCTGCGGCATTTTTAAGCCTTGAGCCATCGTTTGCGACGCGAAAAATAATGTGAAAAATGTAAGAACTGATAATCTTTGAATGGTTTTCATAATAATTTTATTTGAGGTTAAATATAGTAATCGAGTCGGAAACTTGTTGGTCCTGCGCAAATTAGTTACAGCATTATGAAGACAGTGTCTCAAACATTTCATTGATATTTTGTATTAAAATCAAACTAAGCCCATTCATAACCTATGAAACTTGCCATACTGTTAATCTCATTATCCACCCTATTATACTCTTGTAAAAAAGATGAGGTGGGACCAATAATGGTTGATGAATATCAAACGACTTTAATTGCTTACAAAAAGCTTCTCGGTCAGCCGGATACTGTATCAGACTGGTTTTATGTTAGATCTAATTCGGCAATAATTGCTACCGTTGATAAAACCTGTTTTTATTGAAGAACTGAAAGCTGCGGAGAATAAAAAATATTTAGTACGGACGCGGAGAACAACCGATGTTCATTCATATATTTTGCATCTCAAAAATGATTATGGTGTGATGGATTACGAGGTTAGAAATAAGTAATGGCTGGAGGCAATGATTTCATTCTCTCGTAATTCTGCATTGAGATGTCTTTTATTGAAGCGGCGTGAAGTTTCCGAGAAATATGAGTGGAAATAATACCAATTTATACTTGTGAATTTTAATAAAATATCAATTACCCTGAAATGCCAGGGACTGATGAGATGTAGCGACACATTCATATTTTTTGTATCAGAAGACGAAATTAAGATGTATGTTGCATTACATAGTGAAATATATACGCTATTGGTAGCGTATATTTGCTAGTTGATGGCAATTTAAATGACACCCTGTAAATTTCATGGACAGACAGAAAATATTTAAAGTGACCCAAACCAACGAAGGAAACAAGTGAAAAGACTTTTTTCTTACTTAATCGGGTTCTTGTTAGTTTCCCACATTGCAACTGCTCAAGAAGTTCCTGTACCAGAATTACTAAAGACATTCCCAAGTGCAAAATGTTATTGGTCATACGGTGTCGAAAGAGTGAGTACGACAAACGACAGTGTTCACAAATATATTATTCGAGTTGCGTTGCAACAACATGATAGTATAGGTAACAATAAAGGGAGACTTAAATTAAGGCGTGCCTTAATCTATTGTGAGTTTTCTGACAAAGACATTCCCACAAAAATTTATTTCAGGCGAAAAGGTTTACAATGGATAGCAAAGTTTAAAGTTTCGACAAATCAGCCCGTGCCATTAAGAATAATAGCGAATTATAATCATCATCAGAGAATAATGCCTTTTACACTAAACAAAAGAACTTATCCTGGTGAACCTGATAGTTAATTTGATTTTCCGTTAAAGTTTAACAAGTTTTCGATAGAAATAAACTGCCACCAACATGGGTTTGCAAAAATGGCGGGTAACGTTTATCTCCAACTTTTATACATTTAACTAAGTTTTGTACCGGGTGACAATGAAGTGCTTTCTATCCGCCATCTCCGCTGTAGTTTTTTGATTATTCTTGTAAAGATATGAGCCTTAACCGTTATGGACAAGTGCAACATCCGGGCAACCGAAAAAACCGACCGACTATTTAATTTCTGGTTGACCTTAAACGACAAATTTATGAAACTACTTACCATGTTGCTTTGCTTGGGACTTATAGGTTGCACCAATGGGCAGATTAAAAGAGAAGGGGAACCAACAATCATTAACATTCAGGACGGTGATAAGGAAATGAATGACGCAATTAAAAAGGCTAATGACACACTCGACGAGTTCAAGAATGCTTTAAATGGTAAAAAAGCACATTTACAATATTTTGCTCTTAAGACGCGTTTTAATACCCCAATTGGAGGAGAACATATTTGGGTTAGTAATATTCAATTGAAGAACGACAAATACTGGGGTGTGGTTGACAATCTTCCTGAGTCGACTAGTGATGTAAAACTGGGTGATACAATACAAATTAATAATAATAATAATATCAGCGATTGGATGTATGTTGACAATGGAAAGTTAAAGGGTGGATTTACAATCCGTGTTTTACGAAACAAAATGACACCGGCAGATAGAAAACAGTTTCACGATGAAAACGGGTTAATCATAGAATAATAACGAGCTTAGAAACAATCGTAACCAATTTGAACGATAGTGTTAATTAAAGAAACCGACGCTAAACCATGTCAGAAGTCGAAAACGACAAAAAGAAAAAAACACCAGTCCATAACATAGGCTCTTGCAAAATGTCGGGTGACGTTATTCTCCAACTTTTTTTCCATTAACGAAGTTTTATACCTGGGGACAATGAAGTTCTTGCTATCCGCCATTTTCACAAAGCCTTAAGCCGTGGAGCGTTATAAATGAATCAAAATATCTTTTTGCCAGCGGTTCAAAAATTCCTCAGCGAAAGCTTAAAAGAAGATGTGCGTAAACTTGCACTTTCAAAAAGTCCCTTTCCCGATGTTTCATCCCAAGAACTAGCAGAACAATTAGATTCTAAACAAAGGTCAGAAAAGAAACTTCCCTTATGGTTCAACACTCCGGGGATCATCTTCCCACCAAAACTTTCAGTAGAACAAAGCTCTTCAGAAGCAACGGCTGAATACAAGAGCAGACTAATTATCGGCGATAAGTTAATTGATCTAACCGGCGGCTTCGGAGTTGATACGTATTACTTTTCCAAAAAGGCCAAACAGGTGATACATCTCGAACGCGATAAAGAGCTTACACTAATTGCACAACACAACGCAACGGCTTTAGGTGCTGAAAATATCACCTTTATTACTGCCAATAGTATAGATTATTTGAAAAATTGTAATGATGATTTTGATACAATCTACATCGATCCGTCAAGACGGATACAGTCTAAGAGGGTTTTTCTTCTCCAAGACACCGAGCCTGATGTTGTTGTCAATCTTCCTCTATTATTATCAAAGGCATCACGGATAATTATTAAAACCTCGCCTCTTTTTGATATCCAGTCGGGTTTAAATGAGCTTAGCAATGTAAGTGCAGTTCATGTGGTTAGTGTAAAAAACGATTGTAAAGAACTGCTTTGGATTATTGAAAAAGGTTTTTCGGGCGAAGCTTCAATTATCTGCGCTGCTTTGAGTAAGGAAAAAGAAACGGTGTTTAGCTTTAGCCTTTCGGCAGAAAAAACCTTGCGCATCGACCTGTATGCTGCACCGCTTGGGTATTTGTATGAACCAGATGTGGCACTGCTTAAAGCGGGTTTCTTTAAGAGTATTGCTCATCATTATCATATCCAAAAACTGCATCCAAGTACACACCTCTATACCTCGGACAATTTAAATAATG
The DNA here is from genome assembly GCA_036388375.1 of Pedobacter sp. GTDB lineage: Bacteria > Bacteroidota > Bacteroidia > Sphingobacteriales > Sphingobacteriaceae > Paradesertivirga. The sequence continues at coordinate 12,950 of DASVRX010000151.1, forward strand.
AGTTTATTGGTAAAATTTTTAAGGTTGAATCGGTATCTGATTACAAATCCTTCATCAAAACAAATCAAATAAAAAAGGGGAATGTCATCTCAAGAAATTTTCCGCTTTCGCCTGATGAAATTAAAAAAAGGCACAAGATTGTAGATGGAGGTGATGACTATCTAATTTTTGCAAGAGTATTTCCAAACTCACTCATGGTAATACATTGTCGTTTATACTCTGCAAAAGATTAAGTTTCAGTTTCGCAGAAGTCGGAAGAAGAAACTACACCAGGTTTGCAAAATAGATCTTTGCTTAATTTTTACGCTCAATCTTTGCGACTTACATGAACCAAACCATAAGTCCCTCATAATTAACACACCCCAAGCGTCGGATTTATAATGAAAATATTTTTTAAAGCCTTAGGTGAATTACTATATTTGCACTCCCTGAAAAGGGGTTTTGTTGATCATTAAAGGAGAGATGCCTGAGAGGCCGAAAGGAACAGTTTGCTAAACTGTCGTACTGGCAACGGTACCGAGGGTTCGAATCCCTCTCTCTCCGCCAGTTATATATTAGAGAATACCAAAAACGCCTTAAATGCATTATTTAAGGCGTTTTTGTTTGAAGTCCTACCCAAAATAAACCAAATAATCGCATACTTCTGGTGCCCTGCTGGTGCCCTATCAGGGTCAATAGGGTAACAGGGCACCAGAAAGCTTATAAGTCACTGTTTTTCAGCTTGTTCAGTCATTGAACATCTTGATAGCAGCTATGAATTAGACTAATTTTATTCACTTAAAGCTTTAATGCGATGAACAAAACTTTTGGACTACTCTTCTACGTTAAGAAAACTAAAATGATTGCCAATGGGACGGCTCCCGTATACCTGCGGATTACAATTGATGGAGAACGGGCTGATATCTCCTCTAAACGCTATATCAATCCTGACAAATGGAATGCAAACGGACAGAAATTAGGCGGTTCCGGAGAAGAAGTACGTGCTTTGAATATCTATCTGAAAACGCTGGAACATCAGATTTATGAGGCGTACCGGAATATGATCGAAAAGAAACTGCCTTTAACGGCAGCAGGTTTGAAAAACATATTGTTAAAAAAGGATGAGCCTGAAAAGGGAAAAATGCTGGTTCCTATCTTTGAAGAACATAACAGGCAGGTAAAAGCTTTAATTGGGAGGGAATATGCCCAGGGAACACTTGACCGTTACCAAACGAGTTTAAAGCACACTATTGAGTTTCTTCAATGGAAATACAAGGTAAGTGATATTGATATTCGGGGAATTAATCATGAGTTTATCATGTCTTATGATTTTTATCTCCGCTCCGAAAGAAAATGCAATAACAATTCTACGGTTAAGTATTTGAAGAACTTTAAAAAGATCATCCTGATCTGTATTGCCAATGGCTGGCTTGACAAAGACCCTTTTATTAAGTATAAACCTAAAGTAAAAGAGGTGATCCGGGAATATTTGACAAAGGAAGATTTACAACTGATCGCTGATAAACAATTTGTCAATGTGCGTTTAACCCAGGTACGGGATATTTTCCTTTTTAGCTGCTATACCGGGCTGGCTTATGCCGATGTCAAAAAACTGAAAAGGGAAGAAATTTCGATTGGTCTTGATGGACAGAAATGGATTTTTACTTCCAGACAAAAGACCGATACTGCATCAAGGATACCACTCTTACCAACTGCATTACAAATACTGCAGAAATATGAAAATCACCCGGAGTGCGCTGATCTTGGCAAACTACTGCCCGTCCTGTCTAATCAGAAAATGAATAGCTATTTAAAAGAAATTGCGGACGTATGCAAC
>DASVRX010000152.1:0-2046 GCA_036388375.1 Pedobacter sp.
GTATTTTTATGAAAATTCACCGACAATTCCCGCCTTTAGCGAGAGAAGCTTTATCATCAGTCAAAAAGCTTAAAATAAACCGTATAATATTAAATTTAAGAAAATGAAAATAGCTGTAACAGGAGCCACAGGTCAACTGGGTCAAATTGTAATTGAGAAGCTGAAAGAGAAGATCGACCCGCGTAATATTTTTGCTTTAGTGAGAGTGCCTCAAAAGGCTGCGGATTTTAAAGTGGAAATTCGCGAAGCAGATTATGACAAACCTCACTTATTGGAGACCGCGCTGGAAGGTATCGACACGCTTATCCTTATTTCCGGGAGCGAAATCGGGAAAAGGGCACAGCAGCACCTAAACATCGTCGCAGCAGCTAAGAAGTCAGGGGTTAAAAGAATTGTATATACCAGTCTGCTGCACGCCGATGATACTTCGCTCGGAATTGCCGATGAACACGTTATAACGGAAGGCTTAATTAAAAGTTCGGGAATTGACTATACCATACTACGAAATGGCTGGTATACTGAAAACTATGCTGCTTCAGTCCGATCTGGAATTGAAAGCGGCTCTTTCTACGGAAGCGCGAACGATGGTAAAATCTCAGCGGCTCCCCGTCAGGATTATGCTGAAGCCATTGTGGCAGTTGCAACTTCAGAGGGGCATCAAGGACAAACATACGAGCTTGCAGGTGATGAAGCGTTTACGCTTACAGAACTGGCCGAAGAACTGTCAAGACAAATTAATAAACCTGTTTCTTATATCAACTTGCACCCGGAAGAATATATTAAGTCTCTAATAACCCTTGGAGTTCCAGAGGGAGTTGCGCAAATGCTAACTGGGATAGACGCTTCCATTTCAAAAGGCGATTTATTCGATGACAGCCACCAACTTTCAAAATTGATTGGCCGCCCGACCAGACCTTTGAAGTCGAATATACTTCTACTATGATAGTTCGGTGGATTACTGGGGGTTTAACATTTCTTATCATACATCAAGTACTCTGTTTTTATGATGTTGTAACTTGTTGAATTAAACGAAAGTAATTAGAAATTGCTTTAATAGCCCCACCTGCTAATTCGGAATTTAATAGACAACGTTTAATAATTAAATAAATAAAAAATGAAAGTAGAAGGAATTACGTGGCACTCAATAACCCTTGAAAAGGAGCAATTTGATGCTTATAGCAAAATGGTGACAGATGTTATGGGCTTAGTGCCCACAATGGAAATGGACGGTGTAAAGGTCTTTTTTATGGAGAACGGCTCACTGCTCGAACTTTATGAAACTGACAAAGTACCTCCGTTTGGATACAACGGTGCCGTGGCTTTTGGCTTTAGAGTAGAAGACATCGAAATTGCGTCAGAGGATTTGAAAAGCGCCGGATGCGAAATGCTTGGAGAAATTAACCGTGTGCCCGAAATGAAATATGCCTATCGCCATTTTAAGGGGCCAGATGGGCGCGTATACGGGTTAAACGAACAAAAATAAATTGAATATATATAATCTTATGAAAAACAAAACAGCGAATGTTATAGCTTGGATCTTGCAGATCTTACTGGCACTTATGTTTATAATGACCGGAGCAATGAAATTGTTTCTTCCGCTTGATCAATTAGCGGATTCACTTCCTTGGGTGGCTGACTCCGCTCCCGCTTTCGTGCGATTTATTGGTATTGCTGAATTACTTGGAGGACTTGGATTAATTTTACCGGGACTCTTTAAATTTAGACCGGTCTTAACGATCTTTGCGGCCGGTGGAATAATTCTAATAATGATTTTTGCCAGTATCTTTCACGTCAGCAGAGGCGAATCCCCTGTAATCGGGATGAACTTTGTAATTGCAGTACTTGCTGCAATAATTATTTGGTTAAGATTAAAAAAAGCTCCTTTACAATTAAAAGGACAAATAAAATAATTATAATTTTTTTTACTAATAGGAGAGGTTCTGCTAAAAAAAGCAGAGCCTTTTTTTGTTGACCTTCATGTAAATGTCCTAACTATCATGGCTGCAGGAAAGCGCAGAAAGTTTAATTTACCATTTATATTTATAA
>DASVRX010000153.1:0-4369 GCA_036388375.1 Pedobacter sp.
ATATTTTTAAGGTCGTTAGGTTTTCTATCGGGGAGATACAAACTCACTCTTTCTATTCGCCTTTTAAGCTTAAAACTCTTATCCATAGTAACTAGCTTGCTATTAAGTTCTACAGGATAAATATTTATGGAATCGATATATATATCTATTCTCATCCCTCGAGGATAAACGAATTTAAATTTTTTAGCCAGTTGGTTTGATATTTGGTTAGCCTGTTCGTATTTGTGGTAGAACAGAGCTCGCTCAAGGGCATAACTTAAATTTTCATTTAGTCTCTGACTAGCCTCTTTTCCTCTACTTTGCATCCATGCAAACTGGGAATAGATAATCCCGAGCGTTGAAAGAGTAATCAATATAAATATCAAAGTCAGCTTCTTTTTCATAAACTACATTTTGATTGTGAATGTAGGATAGAAAAAGCAGCTGACCCGAATCTGTTAACATACGTTAACATTAAATAAGAAAAAGAAACAGACACTTCTTATTCCAGCAACAAATCCGTCTCATCAAGCAAATTCATTTGTATAGTATCGCTCCCGGCAATACCCTCTACCGAACCCCGTATATGCGCCGCATTTAACAACACTTTATCTAATTGCTTTTCCCGCGCTTTCCAAAGTCGCTCCATCGATTCACGCTCTTTTTGTATAGATAAACGCATACTCATAAATCCTTCCCGTATCGCCTTCCATTGTTCATTGAACTCGGCGCTGGTAAGGTAATCGTACATCATATGCATTTTATCGCCTTTATTGTCCTGCGATTTTGCGGCGTTATATAATTTAATAATGCTATCGCGAAGCACATAGGCCACTGCTTTAACCTCGTCAAAAGAACAGATCCAAACACCATCTTTCTCACCAAAACAATCCATCCCCTTAGGGTAACATTGGGTTACGATCACGGCTACGTCTACGCCTATGCCGCGCATATCTTTTTTGAGTTTCTCAATCCAGTCTCCCGAGAAATCTTTGGTGCGCTTGCTTTCAAAAATAATGCGACCGCATTCTTGTCCGAATTGGTTACGAACTGTTTGAATACAATCTGCTCCCCTTACTCCCTTGCCAACTTCGGAAATCACATCGAATGGAAAGTTAGTACGTAGCAGCTCTTCTAAGATTAATTCCTGAACCTCGCCCTGCAATTGCATGGAGCCCTGCTCAGCCTTCCGCTTCATTTCTTCGGCCAGCTTCTTTTGATCATCTAACTGCTTTTCCAATTCACGAACCTTGAGCTGAAATTCAGTTTCCTTTACAATATTCTTTTCATGCTCTTGCTTTCTAATCTGCTCAGAAAGTTCGTTGCGCTGTTCCTGCAGCTTTCGCTGAAGCTGAATTTCGAGTTCTTCTTCTTTCATTTTAAGCTGTTGCTCGCGTTTTAAAAACTCAAGTTCCTGATTTCGGGCAAGCTTCAGTTTTTCTTCTGATTCTTTATTGGCTGATTCTAATATTTGAACTTTATTTTCAAAATCCTGCGCGATGGTTTTGCGTAGGTTCTCTTCCAGCGAAAGCTGTAAAGCCTGCTTTTCCTGCTGAAGCTTTTTATCGAAGTCCTGCTTTTGCTGCTGTTCGCGATTGTTGAACTCTTCTAATTTCTTCTGAAACTCCTCTTCCTTTTGTTTGGTAAAGGATAGCATTTTTTCACGCAGCTCCTTCTTATATTCTTCGGTCATGGCTTCCTCAATAGGAAAAGTATGACCGCATCCCGGACACTTGACTTCTGTAGACATTTAAATAAATTGAAACTTGAAGATAGGAGAAAATTTCGGCTTTCGCCGAAGGGAGAAACGGAATCCCAGGCGAGATTTCAAAGAGTGTGGCTGGTAATACGGTCCAAAATCATCCAACACTATAAGGTCTTGAAACCTTATAAGTTAGTGTCTAATTAATTACCTGCCTATCTCCAACCCAATTGCTTTCGCAATCATAGCCATTTTACTAAGCCAGGTTTTTAATAGTTGTTCTTTGCCTTTAGGATATTTTACAGTGATCAAATATTCACTTTTATCAGCAACGGAGGATGTGTTCAGAAAATCAAACGGAAGTGTGTTGTCAAGGTATTTACCAAAATTGTGCTCCAGTGCAATAGACGCTGCTTTGATATTACCCGATTTCCATTCTTCCTGCTCATATAGTTCCAAAACTTCCCTTTCGGTAAGACCAACAAGTAAGGCAAAATCATCTGCTGATAAATTTTGAGCGTGCGCTACCCCTTTTACAATTTTTCCAAAATGCATCGTCGTGAAAATTAAAAACTCATCAAGTAATACACGTATTTTAACGCGCAGAACAGCTTGTTAAAACCCCTTTAGTGTAAACCTAAGATAGGAAATATTTGTGATATTGCAATTTTTTTCAAGCGGTTTCATGGTAGAGATTTGACTTAAATTATCCCTCAAATGCAATGTATATGAGTGATGCTATTAGATCGTACGCTGTTATACGTTTATAATCGTAGTGAACTGATTTAAATTCGTTTCCGAATTATAAAAATAGGAGAACTTGTTTGAGAATTTTGCCATAATCAACAAGCCGTAATGCTCAAGTAAATTAGACGAACTTGTAACTTTAGTTATCGGATATTCTTCTATATCGAATTCAATACAATTTTCACTTTTTATAATGGCGTACAGATTGGAGATATCATCTTCGTAGATCTTTATTTTCTCGCCAACATATTTCCTTTCCAAAGGCCATGATAATGGTGGCCAGCTGGTATAATTATTCAAATAAAATTTACGCCCTTTATCGCTCTTAGTAATCTCAATTGTATTGCGATTAATAATCACCGTGATAATAGTAGTATCAGCATTAGAGTGCTTTACTGCATTCGTTAAAAGCTCTATCAGGATTTGTTTGCAATTGCTGATTTTGAAAGCGTATTGCTCTGATGGCAGATGAATTTTAAAATACGAAACGATTTCATTCAGCAAAGGATACATAGCTAAAGAATCGTTACTGAAAACAAAGTCCTTCTTAATCTCAGTAATATTTGCGAGGGTATCTTTATGCAAAAACATCTGGCTCCGAGTTATACACTTTAAAAACTTTGTTCATCCTGATAAGGCTAAAAAGGTTATTAATGTCCTTATTCAGGTCTACTACAGATACATCGCCCTGCTTAGACATGGCATATTTAAGAACAGATACAAGTGCGCCCAAGAACGAGCTGTCAACATAAGCCACTTCATCAAAACTTACCATCAATTTCGGATTACCCTGATTGATCAATTCGAACATTTCATTTTTGAAATTTTCTGATACATCAAGATTAGCTTCTTTGATTTTGATCTTAACTAAAAGATAACCGCTTTTTTGGACCGTTTCAATCATAGTGAAGTGTTTAGTTTTTTTCTATAAAAATTAGACTGCTATCGTCTATAAACCCTTTACTTGTTTCGGGGGAAAAGGTTACATTTTTTATCAGATCAAAACTGTCTTCATGACCAACTACAATCTTCATCTTTTTAAGAAACAGGTCAAAGTCGCTTTTTTTGCCCCCCTCGGTTTCAAAATCAATCATCCCATCAGACACTACAATCAACTGATCTCCAAACTCTAACTGTATAATTTTTTCATCATACTGACCTTCGGGCATGGCACCAAGTAACAATCCCGACGACACTACCGGAAGGCAGGTTTTTTCAGAAGCTTTGTACCAAATGAGGGGTAAATCTCCGGCACCGGTATAGTGCACAATGCCTGTTTCGTGCTCTATCATCAGTAACGATAATGTAGACAAGACATCGCCCAAAACGGTATCTAAAACAATAACCCGGTTTATCTTTTGAATGATACTTGCGGTCGAGAAATTTCCATCAAAAACGCAGAGGCGAATAGCAGATCTTATGTAGCTCAAAAAGTTAAATGAGAAGAACCAGGCTCCCCATTTTTTCCCCATCACATCGCCAAGAAGTACGAACGTATATTTTTTATCAACCTGTATAAAATCAATAAAATCCCCGCCGGGATAATCCTCGAACGACTGGTATAAATATTTTAACTGAAAGCCATCTATCTGAGGAGTTACGGCAGGTACTGAGCGGAGATTTAATGCTTCAGCAGCAATTCTTATTTCCTGTATAGACTTTTCGTGCTGCCTGCGGATGGTACTAATGATATTGTTTATTTTAGATACCACCATGGGGATTGGAGTATCTTTATGGATGTAATCTACTACCTGCATATCAAGCCCCTCCTGCATATGCTGAGGATCTGTAACTGAAGTAAAAAACACAAACGGAATAGTTCGCCAGCGCTTATCACGTAAAATTATTTTTCTAAATTCAAAACCATCAATAATGGGCATTTGAAAATCTGAAAGGATAATATCGGGCGTTTCGTTTTGCAAAATATCAATGGCTTGAACT
>DASVRX010000154.1:0-7650 GCA_036388375.1 Pedobacter sp.
GCTAAAACGGATCATCTTTGTTGATTATGATTCTCCGACAATACTTCGGTGGTTATCCTCCTTAAAGTTGAGGCATCTTTTGCATTGGCGTTCACCAGATAAAAGTTCCCTTGGCCTCTCGCTGCCTTCCAACGCCATAAAAACTGACTTATAGTTTTAATCTTACCATTATCAAACCACCAAGCCGAATATATTTTATCATTCCCTTTTTCTAGAATACCTGTATAAATTTCAGTCGAACCGATAGTCTCTTTTTTTATAGATTTAAAATTATATCCGCTCCCCTTCCAGCATACCATGGGGTCATGTTCAGGAGCGTAATAAGTTCCTGACTTTAAATAAATCAAAGCATCATTATTCTCGAATTTGAGAATACCGTTATCTAATATTTCTTTCTTGTATCCCGGAAAGCTTATGTTAGTGATTGAAGGAGCTATCTGCCCCATATTTTTGAGGTTACATGCAACAATGGAAACGATTCCTAAAAGTATAATATGCAACCAAATGTACCTAGGCATATCAACATAAGATTGTGATGCAGTACCGGCTTTATACTTTCTTCCAAACTTCCCGATAAATTCTTTTACCAAAAACAAAAGTGGGAGAATGACATATACAAGCAAACATAAAAGGCCTATAAAATCATGATAAATAGATTCGGCTGCAATTTTAAACTGCACCAATAATACAATCCTGATCAAATTGCATACAACATTAAGAACTGTAGTTAGAATGAGCAAACTAACTACATAAAGAGCAGGAAATTTTTTAAATGTTCTTTTTTGGTAATATGCGATTACAAACAGGCAAATGATAAGCGAGGTAGCCATCATGTTTAGTCCTGCACACGCCTGGTCTACCGCGAACTCGTTACCTCCCTGCATAATTAAATTTCCATATGCATGTGTATCCACTCCAGTTAAACTTAACAAACTTGCTGAGGCATCACTAAGCCAGAGTCTGATTGGAAAGCCTATTGCATTGCTTATATAATTAAAAATTGGTGATATAATTAACAGAAGGAGCAAGAGCATTGGCCTGATTTTTCCGAGATAATTTTCAAGAAATAATAAAAGGCAGAACAGTAAAGCAACGAAAATGGTTGTCTTTACCGGAATAAATACTGCTAATACAGTCAAAGCGACTGAAGGTACAAGATAGCGCATTGAAAACTTGCCAACATCCACTGAACAGATATACGGTGCAAGACAAACCCCAATTAGCACGTTAGCATTCCACAAGTAATAATTGTGAAGCACTACACATGCCAATACTATATACCACATGCATAGCACATATCCGGCAATTGCCGGATATGAATGTTTTATTTGAAGGGACAACATATCAACCGATGGTATTAGTTATAGTGGGTTTCCTGATAAGATAAATTACAATTGCTGCAGTCATAATTATCATTAACCACTCATGAGGTTCGGGGACGGCGCCCGAAGATTTCATAGAGGCATTTTTGAGGCTGTTCTTGCTTTGTTCGATGTTAAATCGTTCGTAATCTTTTTGCGTTTCTAATACTATCAAGCTCGAAACCGGTGTAACAATATTGGCTTTTTCGGCCTCCGCAAGTACATCGGGCTGAATGAAATCGCCTTGAAAATAATTTGCAGACACCTTCTTCATGATGCTGTTGTATGCGAAAAGACGTAACAAATGGTCTGGTGCATTTCCTTTGTGTTGATTGGTGGATTCCACTATCAATAAGTCGGCGTTATCCACATGCACCGTGGTCGTGTCTTCTTGCTGCTGAACAAACTTTTTGTGCTCAATAAGTTCAAGCAGGGAAGGGAGGGAGCCTAAGTGGTAATTGAAGACTCGTAACTCTTTCATCGCCCTTAAATACGGAGATGTTTCATCTCCTATATTGTAAAAAGGGATGTTTTTATTAGTGCTTAGATAGTGAACGGTGCGTTTGGCAAATTCAGTGTCCTTCAAATCACTAAAGTTTGGAGAACTGCCAGCACTTTTAGAGATTATCAAAGAGTGTTCAGGCTGCTTGATCTTGTAAATAGGGAACAGGCTGAAATTCAGTTTATTCATCCTGGAGAACACAGCATCCTTATTGCCATCATTCAAACGAACAATCTTGTCCTCAAAAGCGAATACCGTTTTTGACTTAATCTTCTCCCACAGAACTGAAAATTCTTCATCCGACCATGAACTGTTCAAATCAAGATAGATTGATTCAGCATCAAAATTTGTGTTCCGACTAACGTAGTCTTTTAATTGATAGGTCTTATTATCGAATGAAAAACTATTCCCAGACAATTTGGGTGCTGCGCAGCTTAATTCCCAGTACGGTTTATAGCTTCTGTTTGCCTGATAAACTCCCTCACTAACCTCTGTCCATTCGGAGCCCGGCTTAACTCCCGGGGGTTTTTGAGAATAAGTTAACTGGGTTGTTTCTGAAGCCCGTTTTGCAGTCGGCCCATCGAAATAAATGTTTTCATATATAAGTTGTTGCCCGGCTTTTCGTAGCGGGCTGGTGACTCCAATTTTGAATTTTCTATCTTCCTCTGCTGTACAAGGAAAGACCCGTACACTTACTGTATTTCCTTCCTGCCAATGAATTACAGATGGGTCACGATTCTCGACTCCGACGATTTGTTTGTAAGCAGAATCAGCTTTCGACTTAGTGGTTAAATATGCTTTTTCCTCTTTTCCAGAGATCCATAATGATAGCGAACTTACCACAGCACCTTCAGGTAGGTGAAATGTATAAATAGCTTCCCCGTTTGAGCTCCAACCCCTTTTGTCCGTGTTACGGATAGTTAGAATCTTTTCTGTATAAGCTATCCGGTACTCCGGAAAAATCCTCACGTTACTGATCACGTTCGATGTTTGCAACTTATCGCCCGACCAAAGACGTTCTTGTGCCTGATGTCTTGAATCGTACAAGGCCTCTAAGATTTTGATGCGCTCTTTTTCATCCAGGTGGTGCCCGGGCATGAAAAGGCTTGCGATGATAACCAGAGGGTCATGTTCCTTGGGCTGATCAAATGCACGGTTCGGAAAACCTCCCCAAAACCAATTACCACTGGTTTCAACCGTTTTATACATAAGGTCAGCTTTTATCAGCCGTTCTGCTACAAAGCTGTTAGGTATTGTTTGGCTTACTACCGTCCAGTTGGGTAGTTTTCCCTCGGATAATATATTCTGATTGGCAGCTTTGGTTATTTGCCTGTTTATACATTCCCAACTTGCTAAAAAGGTAATGGTGGCTACAAGGCTGAGGATTATTCCCAAAGCAAAAGAATAGAGAAGTAGCCTATTCTGCCTAATGTTTTTAACACACAAGGCGACCGTAACAATGCTCAAAAGTAGTGGCACATATGAATGCAGCGATATGCCGATACCCAGAGCGGCGGGAGCGCTAAACACATAAAGCGGAACCAGATAGAATGTATAATAGATAAAAAGCATGAGGGCTAATCCTAAAAAGAAACTAATTACATGCTTTAAGAAAACTGGGAGCTTAAGAATGAATAGCCCTGCTATTAATGAAAGAGAGCAGATAATTATCAATACCGTTAACCATTTCGTCGATTCATCAAACACATTCATCAATCTGTTTAAGGAAAACGCGCTTATAAACCACAATAGTAACATTAGCACAGTATAGTCTAGTTTGCTCTGTGATAGTTTTCCTCGATGATATCTAAAGGCTCTGGCCCACACTGCAATAGAGTAAATACCGGTAAATGCATAGTTTAGAAAGAATATGCTAAAACCGCTGCCGTCATTTGTTTTCATTATATCTTCAGAAAAGAATAAAATTGTAGACGAGAGTGCAATGGAAGCAAATCCCCATAGGAGCATCTTATCTTGTAAAGGGGTATTAATTGGATCTTTCATATCTGCATGTTTAAAAGTACTTTGTATTTCAAAGTAGATGATTAAAAAAATATTTAGTGTTTTTGTTGTTTAATTAAATTTTCAAGTGCTTCGAGGTGTTTCTTAAATGCATCACGTCCCTTTTTTGATGCAGCATATTGGGTATTCGGCTTACGGCCAACAAAACTTTTCGTCACGGTGATATAGTCTTCCTTTTCAAGCGCCTTAAGGTGGGAGGCAAGGTTCCCATCCGTAACATTCAAAAGATCTTTTAAAGAGTTAAAATCATAACTCTCGTTTGCCACCAGTACGCTCATAGTTTGCAGGCGTATACGGTTTTCAAAGGCTTTATCAAATTGATCTAGAATTGCCTTCACTGGTTGTATTTAAAATGCATAATGGAACCATATAGGATGTGCAAGATCCCAAATCCGATTACCCAAAATATGATGCCGTATCCGGGGAGCAACGCTGCAAATAGCCCAAGAATAATTTCGAAAAAGCCGAGCCACTTTACATCTGTGAACGTGAACTGGCTACCAGCTACCAGTGCTAGTCCGTAGAATATAAGGCAAGAAGAGGAAATGATTCCGTAATAGCCTCTGAAGATCAAAATTAGAATAAACAATCCGCCTGTAATTAATGGAATCGACATACTAATTAATAATCGCTTGCTTACCGGGTTCCAATAGTTTTCACCTTTTTTCTTTGCCTGACGAATTGTAAGCAGAATACCTGTAATAACCGAAAGTACCAGTACCACTGCTGCAACTAAGAACAAGGGCCACCAAATCATCGGATCATTAATATAAAAATCTCGGAATAGCAATCCGCTATTGTCGGTGTACACTAATTTATAACCTATGAAAGCTCCTATCAACGCATAGATTCCGGCCATAATGCCAGATAGACCGCTAAGCGAAATAAATTTAGTTGACCGTTCCATCAAATTTCTGATGGAACTCAGCTCAGAGTAAATATCGTTTTCTTTCATCTAAAAGAACTTTGAATTGCAAAGTAAACTAGAAAATTTTAATCTCGCAAGAGATTAGTAAAATAAAAATTCGGTGAAGAGGAATAGGAATGTACTCGGGGGAGCTATTGTGAATTTGTATCTTCGCTCTAATAATAGGTACTCCAACTCTGACGAGCCGGAGTACCTATTAAATTTTAAGAATTAAAGTCCTGATCAGTCTTAGACTTGTAAATAACGCCAATTAGTAAAACCAAACCAGCGGCGGCTAAAGTGTAAACCCAAGGCTGTGTATGTAATCCTCCGCGGGGAACATCATAGCCAGATGGCTCCTCAATAAAGCGTCGGTAATCTTGAGCTTGCTCAGAATGTGAAGTGCCACCTAATCCCATTGGTGCGTGTTCTTGGTTTTGTTGAGCTTTACCAGACAGGAAAAAGCCAAGAAACAAAGCCACAGTCATCGTCCGTTTAAGTGAGCTAGGTATTTTAGAAAAATTTGTCATAGTTAAGGGTTAAATAACAACACGTAAATACAGTTTGGCAAAGATAAACATTAGTGTATCTTTTCAAATATTATGGATATGATTTAATTTTAACTTTTTTGACCATTAAAATCTGAAGCGAACAAACGCCTCTATTGCCTCATATTCAGCTAATCCTAACTTATTATAATTTGTTGCTGTTTCGCGGGTACGATTTTCGGCCCTGATCCAAAATTCACGTGCATCATCCCCGGGAAAAACAGGCCTGTCTTTTTGGGACTGGTGTTTAAAGATCGCAAAACGTTTACGTTCAACCTCCTGAGGTGATAAAGGCACCGCCATTTCAATTTCGTGTATATCAAACTCGTGCCAGGCGCCGCGGTATAACCATAACCAGCAATCTTTCACCCAGTCTTCGGTAAGTTTTAGTCGCTTTAAGGCTTCATGGATGATATCGAAGCAGATTTTGTGAGTACCATGCGGATCAGCAAAATCACCCGCAGCATATACCTGATGTGGTTTTACCTGCTGTAGCAACTCCATCGTCTGCAAGATATCGTCTTCATAGCTAACTGATCTTTGCTTTTTACTTCGGTCGTAAAAAGGGAGGTTCATAAAATGGATGTTCTCATCTTTTAACCCAGCATAACGTGCGCCTGCTATTGCTTCGCCTTTGCGGACAAGACCTTTTATTGTTTGAACTTCTTTAATGTCTTCCTGGTTAGGGCGTTTATTTTTCGCAAAATCTTTCATCGTAGCATACAAAGCCTCAAGACGGCTGGTATCCATAGATTGCGAGCGGGTGAAATCTATTGCGAATTCAACATATCTCAATACATCGTCGTCCCAAACCGCAGTATTTCCCGATGTTTGATAAGCTACATGAACGCTGTGTTGCTGATCCGCAAGGCGGATAAAAGTACCACCCATCGAAATTACATCATCATCCGGATGCGGAGAGAATAATAACACACGCTTTTTTGCAGGTTCCATTCTTTCAGGTCTTTGCGAATCGTCAGCGTTGGGTTTTCCGCCCGGCCAGCCGGTAATAGTATGCTGTATCTTATTGAAGATATGAATATTTATATCGTAAACCGGCCCTTTTTCGGTAGCCAATTGCGACATGCCGTTGGTGTTGTAATCTTCTTCAGTAAGTTTGAGTATCGGTTTATTAACTGTTTGAGCAAGCCAGATAACAGCCTTTTTAATTGTCTTTTCAGTCCATACCAAATCTTTTACTAACCATGGGGTATCGAACCGGGTGAGATCTAAAGCCGCATCTTCATCTAAAACAAACTCCACGTTTTCAGATAATTGCAGATATGTTGCGGGCACTTCCGCAGAAATATCGCCTTCAACCGATTTTTTAATAATGGAGGCTTTTTTCTGGTTCCAGGCCATCAGAATAATTTCCCTGGCTTTGAAAATGGTGCCAATTCCCATAGTAATGGCTTTGGTGGGAACGTTCTCTTTACTTCCAAAATCAACAGAAGCATCTCGGCGGGTTAGATCATGAAGAGTTACCAAACGAGTTCCGGAATTGGGTGCCGATCCGGGTTCGTTGAAACCAATGTGGCCCGTTCTACCGATACCGAGAATCTGAATATCCAAGCCTCCCTGTTCTGATATCTTACGTTCGTACTCAAAGCAAAAAGCATTAATATCTTCCAGCGCAAGCGTACCATCAGGGATGTGGATGTTGTTAGGATCGATGTCGATATGTGCGAATAAATTCTCGTACATGAATCGTACATAGCTCTGTTCAGCGTCGGGCCGCATTGGGTAATATTCGTCGAGATTAAACGTGATTACATTTTTGAAGCTGAGGCCTTCTTCTTTATGAAGCCGAATTAGTTCGGCGTATACTTTAAGAGGAGTTACACCGGTGGCAAGTCCCAGCACTGCATTTTCTCCACTTTCTTGTTTGTTGCGAATGAGTTTGGCGATTCGGGCAGCAACATCTTTTGAAGCACTCTCCTTATCTGGAAAGATAGAAACCGGCAGTTTTTCGAACCTGGTTTCTTCCAATAAATTTAATCTTGACATTGAATGGTAGGGTTATGTGTTTGTCTTCAGGATTTAAGAAGTTTTAGAAATGCTTTCTATCACTTTGCGAACATTACCATGTTTTTCTAAAAGAGCTATCGCACTTTGTTCATCTGTGCCGGTCTCCTGCATGATCATTCGAACACCCCGATTGAAAAGTTTATGGTTACTTAGCTGCATGTCTACCATTTTATTCCCTTTCACCCGGCCTAGCTTAATCATTACCGAAGTGCTGAGCATATTCAAAACAAGCTTTTGAGCGGTACCCGATTTCATACGTGTAGATCCTGAAAGGAACTCGGG
>DASVRX010000155.1:0-6099 GCA_036388375.1 Pedobacter sp.
ATTTTCCACCCGTCCCAAGATGCTTGAAATCAGGCGACTCCCCGTAAGAATACCAGATAAAAGCAGGTTTCGCCGGGGGCAAAATGCTATCTCCTGTATTATTTGGGGATTTATTTACAGGTCTTAATGGGTCAAAAAACGGCCCGTTAACGCCGGTCTCAAAATCAAAATCGGTATAAGCTTCGTTATTCCCTGCAAAATATGGCCAACCATAAAACCCCGGACCTTTTGCCTGGTGGAATTCATCATAGCTAATTGGCCCTCTGGAAGGATTATTTTCTGTATTCTGCCCTACGTCGCCCCAGTAAACATATCCTGTTCGCTGGTCAACCGTAACGCGGTAAGGATTCCGACAACCCATTACATAAATTTCTGGCTTCCCTTTGGAGCCGTTTTTTGTGAAAAGGTTTCCATCCGGAATGGTGTAAGAACCGTTAGTTCCGGGCTTTACTCTCAGAATCTTACCTCTAAAATCATTTGTATTACCAGCGGTTCTTTGCGCGTCCCAATACTCTCTGCCTTTACGTTCGTCAATGGAATTATAATACCCCGGATTAAATGGATTTGTATTATCTCCAACAGCGATGTATAGATTTTTATCCGGACCAAAAGCAAGGGAACCTGCTGAGTGACAACATTCTTTCCGTTGAACCGGGATCTCAATAATCACTTTTTCGGAAGACAGATTTAACTTATCTCCTGCCAGAGTAAATCTGGAAACCCGCTGAATAGGTTCATCGCCTCTTGGGGAATAAAATATAAAAATATGCTTGTTAACTGCAAAGTCAGGATCAGCAACCAATCCCAAAACCCCATCCTCTAAGCCATGAAATACAGGTATTGTAGCGAGCAAGCTTACTGTGTTGGATTTTGGGGAATATAATTTTATTGCTCCCTTCCGCTCAACAAACACCACTCTCTTATCAGGAAGAACAGACAGTTCCATTGGCTCGTCCAGATTAGAAGCCAGTTCAACTTTTATAAACCGACTTTCGTCAGGTGCGGTCTGTGAATAAGAAACAGTGCTGAACGCTATGAGAATTACTAAAGAGGATTTTAAGGCCTTTATCATTGAATAATTATATTATATACTCTAATTAGCTTAGAGATTGATTTTGCTGAAAAAAACAGCGTTATTATAGTTCCTTTATTTTTACGGATTTAAACTGAACTTCCATATCCTGGTTGCCATGAAGTTGTAGGGCAATATGTCCTTGTTTGCGGCCAGAATCATTTTTCAGCTCGGCACTTTGCTTTTTATTTACCCAAACAGTGATGTCTCCGCCTACAGCTCTTACTTTCATGGTGTTCCATTTACCTGGCTTAAACCATGTTGCAACCTGTTCAGCGGTTGGTTGTACAACCCAGGCACGGCCCGCGGTTTCATAAAGTCCACCTACATCAGCCTTAGAGTCTATTTCCGCCTGGAAACCATGAACTCCTACACCATCTCCGGATTTGTCAACCCGAAAATATAATCCGCTGTTGCCTTTCACTGCCTTATATTTAACTTCAATTTCAAAGTCTTTATAAATTTTATCAGACACTAAAATACCATGTCTCTTTTCTGCAAGCGGACTAGAGCCAGTGAGGATGCCATCTTTTACTTCCCATTTTCCACCTTCCAGGATATGCCAGCCGTTTAAAGTTTTGCCATCAAACAGTTTAACCCAGCGTTGTGCGAAAGATGTTGACGAAGAAAGCAAGTGTAAAAACACCATTAAGAATAAGGTTTTTGTAAATCTTACCATTTGAATTTTAGGTTTATAATGTGTATTTATTTGGTTTTTAAGCCTGTAATCTACCAGGAGAAACAGGTTTTAATATACAGCTTTAATTTCAATTTATGCTGTTTGAACTGATGTGGCGGTATTTTTATCCTTGAAAAAAATGATAAACAGTATCATTACCACGCCTGCAATTGCGGCAGGCACTATCCATACCAACTCCCAACGATGCGCAGTTTCACTTATTGCCGCGTTCTTTGCAACAAAGCCCGATAAGATACTTCCAATCCACATTCCTATGCCGTAAGTAGCCATGGTAATCATTCCCTGAGCCGCATTTCTATATTTCTTTGGAGCTACACGGTCGGTATAAATTTGCCCGGTGACAAAAAAGAAATCGTAGCAAATGCCATGTAAAACAATTCCTGTAATTAACATCCAGCTATTTTCCCCGGCATCGCCATAGCGGAAAAATAAAAACCGAACGACCCAGGCAATCATTCCCGCTACCAGCATCCACTTAACGCCCCATCGTTTAAGAAAGAATGGGATTAGGATGATGAATGCCGCCTCAGAAAACTGGCCAAACGCCATCTTACTTGTCGCGTTAGCTAAACCTATCTCGTTTAAAAACAGGTTAGTGAGACTAAAATAAAACGATAGTGGGATGCATATAAATATAGAGGTGATAAAGAACAACGTAAAGGACCTGTTTTTGAATAAAACGAATGCTTCGCTGCCTATTACAGAGGTTTTTGGCTCAGCCGGGACTTCGGTTGCCTTGGCAGATTGAGGAAGGAATAAACTAAATGCTGCCAGCAATACTGAAGCTATGGCCGCTATAGTAAATGTTAAACCTAAATCCTGAGTACTAATATTGAAAAGCTTGTCGATACTGACTCCGGCAATTATCCAACCAATGGTGCCAAAAACCCGGATTTCGGAAAACGATTTTTCAACATCTTTTAATTGCGAAAAGGCAATACTGCTCGCAAGACCAAGCGTTGGTGCATAAAGTAATGCATAAAGCAACAGCACCCAGTTAAAAGTATTTACATCAACTATTCTCGATAACCCAAACAATACTATGCCTCCTATAAAGTGAAGGAGTGCAAAAACTTTTTTGGGGGCAAAAAAGCGGTCCGCAATAATTCCGATAATAAATGGCGAGATAATAGTTGCTATAGCCATCATGCCATACGCCGCACCAATTTGTAAACCATTTGCTTTAAGGGAATTTGCCAAATAGGTGCCCATGGTTACAAACCAGATGCCCCAAATAAAAAATTGCAGGAGCATCATCACCGATAACTTGATACGAATAACTGGATTCATAAGGCCTTATGCTTCCCAGCCGGTTTTTTTAAGTGCAGGGTCATTTTCCTTTTTCAGAAATTCTGCATCACTAATCGACTCTGACTCCCATTCAAGTATGGCTTCATCCGGGACTACTTCTACAGGAGTTTTCCAAGAAGTTGAGGTTTCTTTATATGCAAGGTTTGATTGCGATGAATAGCAGGATATAATTGACCATCGAGGCGAATCGGAAAGGTTAGCTTCCGAGCGATGTAAGGTATTACTGTGAAATATCAGCCCGTCACCTGCTTCAAGTTCCACATAAACAAGGTCCATAGTCTGCAGTGCGTTATTTACCATCTCCATATCCGCACCAACCTGTTCACCTGCAAAACCATGATTAACACGCCCCAATTTATGCGAGCCTTTAATAACTTGCAAACAGCCATTTTCTTTATTAGCAGGTGTTAAAGCAACCATCACACTAATTAACTGATCAGGGAACATAAATTGATTTTTATACCAATAACCATAATCCTGATGCCATTCCCAGGCACCGCCAACCTTTGGCTCTTTTTGCATTAATTTGGAATGGAAATGGCAAACCGGCGCATCGCTATCTAACAGAGGTGTAACTGAATTAATCACTCGCTCACTGCGTGTGAGATACCCGAACACATCATTTCCGGGATTAAACCAAAGAGACAATTTTGTTTTTTTTCCCGTCTGGTCGTTCAAATCAAGTGCATTATTTTTTAAAGCACTATCTTCAAGAGCTGTGGCATACAGTTTATCGATCTCTGCCTTTGAGCAGAAGTTCTTTAATATGATGTACCCATCTCGGTTGAAATCTGAAATTTGTTCAGCTGATAAATTTTGCATAGAGTTTAAAACTGGTAATAGGCTAAAGTAAAAATTATGCATCCCCCTCGCTACGACATAATTAACAAAAACTGATACTTTTTTAACATGAACTTGCATCAACACAAGCAAACATGTAGTTTTATGATCCCTATTTCACAAAACCAGCGTAAATTAAGTTAATATAGTATCAGATGAAACCAGTTCTCGAGCATCTTCCAAAAAACACTGAAGAATCATTCGTAGCTATTCTGTTCGACTATAATTATTATCCCAACCCCTGGCATTTTCATCCGGAATACGAGTTGGTACTTGTTACTGAAAGTACCGGAAAAAGATTTATTGGCGAGAAGATATCCACTTTCGAACCCGGCGATTTAGCTTTTATCGGCCCCAATCTTCCTCACTTTTATCGCAACGACAGCGAATATTATGAAGGCAAGGAATTGCGAGCCAAATCTATTGTAGTTCATTTTCTCGAATCATCATTTGGTGAGAAATTCCTATCGCTTCCGGAAACGAAAGCCATACAAGCTCTGTTTTTAAAGTCAAAAAGGGGCTTAGACATTACAGGCGAAACAAATAAAATCGTATCCGCTAAGTTACATGAGTTACTTGAGCTTAAAGATTTTGACAGGTGGCTAAAGTTATTGGAAATTCTAAATATCCTGGCTCATTCCAACGATTGCTCCCTTATTTCTTCGACCGATATGACGGGAATAAATGATAAAGAATCTGACCGAATGAATAGGGTTTTGAATTATGTGATGAAAAATTTTCAAAACCAAGTTAGCTTAACAGAAGCTGCGAACATCGCTAACATGTCTGAGAATGCGTTTTCAAGATATTTTAGCTTAAGAAGCCGCAAAACGTTTATCAGTTTTGTGAATGAGGTAAGATTAAGTCACGCTTGTAAATTGCTGATAGAGAATAAAGCCAATATTGTTGAAATCTGTTTTCAGTGCGGCTTTAATAACCTTTCCAATTTCAACAAGCATTTTAAAAAAATGTATAACGTTAATCCATCGGCCTATCAGAAACAATATTTAAAGGATCAGATATCATAATCTATCCTGATGTGATAGATGCTCATTAACATACTCTTAAAAATAGATTTAATAATATTAAGATCCTTAAAAGTTATATTACTATTGTTGAGCTGTCCCTGATCAAGTTTATAATCAATAATTCTGTCTACCAGCGAGCTTATGCTTTCCGCATCAGGTTCTTTTAAACTTCGGGATGCCGCTTCTACCGAATCTGCCAACATCAAAACGCCTGTTTCTTTCGAAAAAGGAATTGGTCCCGGATACCTGAAAATATTCTCATCAATAAACTTTTCAGGAAAATTTTTAAGGAACGATTGGTAGAAATAATCCATCCGGGTATTACCATGATGGGTTTTGATAAAATCGATAATAAGCTCGGGAAGATTATTTCGGCGTGCAATTTCAACACCCTTATTTACGTGTCTGATAATGATCTGAGCACTTTCTTCATACGACAAACTATCATGCGGATTTACCTTCTTGTTTTGATTCTCTATAAAGTATTGAGGATTCTCCATTTTCCCAATATCATGGTACAAGGCCCCTGCCCTAACTAAAAGCGCATTCCCTCCAATATTAAAAATGGCCGCTTCTGCAAGATTAGCTACCTGAAGCGAATGCTGAAACGTTCCGGGAGCTTTGTAAGATAGTTCTCTTAGAAGTTTGGAGTTAGTGTTTGTAATCTCCATTAAGCTTACATCCGAAGTGATTCCAAAAACTCTCTCAAAAGCATAAATAAGTGGATAAGCTAACAACGACAATAAAACACTAAATATAAATGGGACGAAATTAAGCCATTCGATATTAAGCAGCGAACCGTTTTTAACCAGCGAAATGCCAAGATATGCCACGAAATAACTGCATAGAATTAATACAGCAGAAGTTAGAAACTGCTCTCGTTTAACGAGATTTTTAATGCTATAAATAGCCGTTATACCTGCTATAATTTGAATGAAAGAAAACTCAAAACTGTTTGGAACGACAAAGCCGGCAATGAGCACCACCAGTAGATGGATGTTCAGTGCCAAACGGGTATCAAATAGTATCCTGATGATAATCGGGACAATACAATATGGAATATAATAAACACTGGGAATATTGAACTTAATAGACCAGGTTAAAAATACCAGCATACTCGTTATAACCAGTAATATCAATGAAAGCTG
>DASVRX010000156.1:0-8328 GCA_036388375.1 Pedobacter sp.
TTGTCGCGGAATATGGAGCAACTGTGTAAAATTTTGTCAACCAATGTAGTTTTACCGTGGTCAACGTGTGCAATAATTGCGATGTTTCTAATTTTCTGCATGAAGAATGCCTCTCAAATTTTTTGCAAAGGTAGGTTTTTATATTTAAATTTTAGCCGTTTTAGAAGCTTGAAATTTAATGACAATCAAGGAATAACAAAAAATTAACTTTGTTTATGGGAGTGCAAGAGGTAGTACTTGTGTTATTATTTCTAGCTGCGTTGTTTTACGTTGGCCAGATGATCTATAAAAATCTTCAGTCGAAAAAGAGCTGTAGTTCCGGCTGTGGAAAGTGTGGGGTAGATTTTTCTGATATAGAAATTAAGAAGGTTAAGGTTTAGACAGATTAAAACTTGCCAAAAGTTCTAAACTTTTGGCAAGTTCGAGGCAACAGGATTAACTTGCCAGACTTTTAGTCGTCCTTACAACTGCTATACTAGAAACTGCTTTAATAACTGCGTGCACGTCATAGCCGCATTCCTGCCAAAGTTCCGGCTGTTCACCATGCTCAATAACTTCATCAGGAATACCAAGACGAATAACCCTTGCATTATACTGATTATCAGCCATAAACTCCAAAACGGCACTTCCTAAACCACCTTGTAAACATCCATCCTCTACCGTAACCACCTTTTTGTAGTTTTTGAAAATCTCATGTAAAAGATGTTCATCTAAAGGTTTTACAAACCTCATATCATAATGAGCCGGATAAATTCCCTGAGTATTGAGTTCGCTGATAGCTTTAGTGGCTTCATTTCCGATATGGCCGATTGTTAATATTGCCACTTCCTCCCCATCAGAAAGTTTTCTTCCCTTCCCTATCGGGATGGCTTTAAACGGACGACGCCAATCGGTCATCACACCAGACCCGCGTGGATACCGAATAGAGAACGGACCCATATTTTCCTGCTGCGCAGTAAACATCAGATTACGAAGTTCCTCTTCATTCATGGGAGCCGAAACGACCATGTTTGGGATGCATCGGAAAAATGCCAGATCATACGCGCCATGATGTGTAGGACCATCGGCACCGGCAAGCCCTGCCCTATCTAAACAAAAAACCACATTCAGCTTTTGAAGCGCCACATCATGTATCACCTGATCGTACGCCCGCTGCATAAAAGTAGAATAGATATTACAAAACGGTACCATTCCTTGTGTGGCAAGGCCCGCTGAAAATGTTACCGCATGTTGTTCGGCAATACCTACATCAAAAGCCCGGTTAGGCATGGCTTTCATCATGATATTCATAGAACTTCCGCTCGGCATAGCCGGCGTAATTCCCATAATCTTATCATTAATTTCAGCGAGTTCAACTAAAGTATGACCAAATACATCCTGATATTTTGGAGGTTTCGGCTTATCGCTTGAAGACTTTTTAATCTCCCCGGTTATCTTATCAAAGAGACCCGGCGCATGCCATTTGGTTTGATCCTTCTCTGCCAGAGAAAAACCTTTCCCTTTTACCGTAAGGCAATGCAAAAGTTTAGGCCCCGGAATATCGCGCAAATCTTTAATCACTTTTGCTAAGTGCTTCACGTCATGACCGTCAATCGGTCCGAAGTATCTGAATTTTAAGGCTTCGAAGAAATTGCTGCGTTTTAACAAAGTCCCCTTAATGCTCTTCTCAATTTTCTTAACCATTAAATGAGCATTAGGCCCAAGGTCGGATAGCTTTCCAAGAACATGTGAAATTTCGTCCCTGAATTTATTGTATGGTTTAGAAGTCGTAATGTCGGTAAGATATTCTTTAAGGGCGCCTACGTTCGGGTCGATCGACATGCAGTTATCATTCAAAATCACCAGAATGTTCGAATTTTCGATACCTGCATGGTTTAGCGCTTCAAAAGCCATTCCGGCGGTCATCGATCCATCGCCGATAACGGCCACATGCTGCCTGTCCTTTTCGCCTTTGTAATGAGATGCCACAGCCATTCCAAGTGCTGCAGATATGGAAGTTGATGAGTGGCCAACACCAAAAGTGTCATACTCACTTTCAGAACGTTTTGGGAATCCACTTATCCCGCTATGTATCCGGTTTGTATGAAAAACCGACCGGCGGCCGGTTAGAATTTTATGTCCGTAAGCCTGGTGGCCTACATCCCAAACCAACTGATCATAAGGAGTATTAAGAACGTAATGTAAGGCTACCGTTAATTCCACCACACCTAAACTGGCGCCAAAATGGCCACCATTTACCGAAACCACGTCTATGATGTATTGACGTAACTCCTGGCAAATACGCTCCAGGTCGTTTTCTGAATATTTCTTTAGATCAGAGGGGTAATTTATATTTTCAAGTAGTTCTCCCGCCTTAACTTCCATACAGTTTGGCTCAAAAATGAATCACAAAGTAACTCAATATTATTTAAAAAATATAGGCTCTCCCGGTTTCTTTACTGTTCGGATACCGAATTAAATCTTATTTTTGTGGCGATTTGATACAGCAGGAAACTTTTGAGATAAGGCTGCCTCAATTTGCCGGCCCTTTTGATTTGCTTTTGTTCTTTATTGAACGCGACGAGCTGGATATTCGCGATGTACAAATTGCTAAAATAACAGACGATTTCCTGGATTATATTCATCAAATGAATGCCCTGAACATTGAGCTTGCCAGCGAATTTATTTTCATCGCAGCAACCTTAATGCGTATCAAAGCCAAGATGCTGTTGCCCATGCCCGATATGGATGAGAACGGGAATGAAATAGATTTAAAGAAGGATCTTGTTCAAAAGCTTATCGAATACAAAAAATTTAAACTGCTTGCTGAAGGTTTTAAGGATCTGGAAAGCGAACGCTTCATGCAGGAAAAACGAGGCAACATTGCATTCGACCTTCAGAAGATTGCCGAGACTTCGGAACTTGGCGAGGAGCTTCCAACAGTTGGCTTATATAAATTAATGATGGTATACGAAAAAGCGATGCTGCGTTACCATAACAAACAACAACAAGTTACGCACACCGTTATTCAATATCCATATACTATTGAAAAACAAAAGAAAGTGATTGCCGAATTGATTGAGCTCAATCAGAAAATAGATTTTTCTAACCTGAAAAGAAGCTCAGAAAACAAGGTTCACTTTGTATATAACTTCCTCGCAATATTGGAAATGCTTCAGCAACAGCTTATTTCAATACAAACAGGATTAGGATTTAACAATTTTTCAGTTGCAGTAAAAGCTGCCTCATAATATAATAAACACAAAGAATGAAGAAAGATAAAGTCATCTTTAAACTCATCGAAGAAGAACAGGCCCGTCAGGAAAACGGACTTGAACTGATTGCGTCGGAAAACTTCGTAAGCAAGCAGGTTATGGAAGCAGCCGGTTCGGCTCTTACTAATAAATACGCTGAAGGCCTACCGGGAAAACGCTACTATGGCGGGTGTGAGGTGGTTGATGAGATTGAGACTATTGCAATTGAAAGAGCAAAAGAATTGTTTAATGCAGAATGGGCTAACGTACAGCCGCATTCCGGTGCTCAGGCAAATTCAGCAGTTTTTCTTGCGGTTTTAAAACCGGGTGATAAAATTTTAGGATTTGACTTAGCGCATGGCGGACACCTTACTCACGGTTCACCAGTTAATTCATCAGGTAAACTTTATCAACCGTTTTTCTATGGAGTGGATAGAGAATCAGGAAGGATTGATTATAAAAAATTAGAAGAAACTGCGCTTACTGAAAAGCCAAAGTTGATCATCTGCGGCGCTTCTGCTTACTCCCGCGAATGGGATTATAAATTTATTCGCCAGGTGGCTGATCAAATTGGTGCTTTAGTGTTAGCAGATATTTCACATCCGGCTGGCTTGATCGCTAAAGGATTGTTAGATGATCCGCTTCCTCATTGCCACATCGTAACTACTACCACGCATAAAACACTTCGCGGACCACGCGGAGGAATGATTATGCTTGGGAAAGATTTTGAGAATCCTTTCGGATTGAAAACACCAAAAGGTGAGATCAGAAGCATGTCGTCTTTGCTGGATATGGCTGTATTCCCGGGAACTCAGGGCGGACCATTAGAGCATATCATCGCTGCCAAAGCAATCGCCTTTGGCGAAGCGTTAAGCGACGATTATATGAAATACACGCTTCAGGTTAAGAAAAATGCGGCGGCTATGGCCGAAGCTTTCCTGATAAGGAATTATGGTATTATCTCCGGAGGAACCGACAATCATTTAATGTTGATTGACCTTCGTAATAAGAACATCACCGGAAAAGCTGCAGAAGCTGCGTTAGGTAATGCAGATATCACGGTAAATAAAAACATGGTGCCATTCGATGATAAGTCGCCATTTGTTACTTCAGGAATCAGAGTTGGAACCGCTGCTATTACTACCCGCGGGTTGAAAGAGAAGCACATGGAGAAGATTGTAGATTATATTGATACGATACTTTCCAATCCGGAAGATGAAGCAATTGCTAAGAAAGTAAGAAAGAAAATCCACGAAATGATGGAGGAGCATCCATTATATAAGTAAGAAGCCATTCTTAACTGGATTAAAGATAACTAAAGAGACAACTAACACCTGTCTCTTTTTGCTTTAATAGCTTCTAAAAAGAGCAAATTACCTTAAAAATAAAAAAGTCATCGGATGACAGGATAGCCGTCCGATGACTTTAATTAGTTAGAGTCTTTAATTAAGAAAAAGCCGGTCACCTTGCGGCGTCCAGCTCTTTCTATCTAAATTAACGCTCTCGAGTACTTATACCCCATCAACGGTGATAAGGTTACCTTATACTAAGAAGTATTTTAGAATAATTCGTAACTTCCTAAATCAGAGGGGAATAATCTTGTCCGGCCATTCAAATCTTTGCTTAACCAGGTAGTAAAAGATGGATCTTGTGTTAAATCGGCCCCTTTGTTGGCTGCCGCACTTCCCGTAAAGAGGAAATAAATATTCTGCTGCTCGTTTTTAAAGAGCGGATTCTGATTTACAACATTGCCGTTACCGGAATAGCTTGTATTCCCAGTTTTAATTAGATTATTACGAATATCCTGTTCGATAGGTAGAGTGCCGGCTTTCTCTATACTAAACTCATTTGAGAGATTACCCCAAATGATATTGTTAACAAGCCTGACATTTAGCTTCGCACTTGTTTGAGAGTTCAACCCATCACTAAATAAAACAGAAGGATTTGTTCGTATTTGTGTGGCTGAGTTAGTGAAGGTGTTTTGTTTAAAATCATACGAACCCCCATTTATTCCGTAAATGAGATGTCGGCCACAATTGAAGATAATATTATTGAATCCTGCTATATCAGCATTGATGCCGTACAAACCCATAAGCTCCATATTAAAGACCTTAGTATTTGTAAGTAAAAGCTTTGGATTACTATTTCGAGTCAATGAATCTACCTGGAGACCTACCAGACCATTTCTAATAAGCGCATAATTAATATGATTATTAATGCTTGAGCTTAAGAAACGTAATCCCTTCCACTGCCCACGCTCATCTTCATAAATCCGCTCCAATCTGTCGCTTGAAAATATTACCGAATCTTCGCGTGTTCCCTCAACCTTCAGCGTTCCGCCTACAATCATTTCAGCGTTTTTATGAAAGTAGATGCGGCTACCTTTTTCAATTGTTAATGCTTTCTCTGTGGCTATTCCTAGAGATCCATAGATAACATAAGGAAGATTTTTAGTCCAGGTTGTATTTGTATTGATAACCGCGTCTTTCAGGAAAACCGCATTCTGTCCGTATGCATTGAGAACGACCTTTTGAGAATTCCCGTTAGTACGGAATTCTATAAGATCGCTTACGACGAAAGGAAGTGAATTTGAATTGGGGTTAATTGTAACTTTGACGAATATGTTCAGCGAGTCATTTCCCCTCAATTCAATGTCGGATACGTTTATGCCCGGATTTCCATTAATATTGATCTGGTAATTTGAAGCAGACCCGCCAGCTAACTTTATCTCAGAAATTTTAAGCGCCTTCTTACTACGATTATACACTTTAAGCTTTTGAGTAGTAGAGCCAATAGATGTAAATACAGTATCGAATAAAATACTATCGGCAGAAAATTCTAGCTTTAAAGCCGGATCAGTACTTATTTGATCATCCTTTCTGCATCCGAAAAGGAAAAGTAAAGCAAAAGATAACACTGTTAAGGTCCTCATCAATTTGCGAATGCGATGGTGGCTATACTCATCTTAAGGCCGTTAACATTTAGAAGTTCAACACCGCAGGCCTCAACCGTAGCTCCGGTGGTAATCACATCATCAACCAGCAAAACATGTTTATTCACCAAATCAGAGTGAGACTTTAAGCGGAAAACATCTTTCATGTTTTCATAACGCACAAAGCGCGATTTTCTGGTTTGGGTATCTGTAGAAACACTTCGCTTCAAATCCAGATTCACTGGAATTTGTAAGCTGTGGGACAGGCCATTTGCAAAAGCTTCGCTTTGGTTGTAGCCTCGCTTTTTTTGCTTTGCAGGATGTAAGGGAACCGGAATAATCAAATCAAGATCTCGCACAGCATCCGAATCTTTAATTTGTAGCCCATACATCTCTCCTAATTTAAAAGCTACTTCTGGTCTATGATTATATTTAAGCTGATGAATTAGGTTCTGAACCCGCAAACCTCTTTGGAAATACAGGTAAGCAAAAGCAGCCTGAAAAGTTAGCCGGCCCCAAAGTTGCTGCGAAACCGGATTGGTGGTATCTAAATGAAAGTTGGTATAAGGTAAATGGTAAAGACAGTCTGTGCAAATAGCCGTTTCATTTTTAAAAAGACTTTTACCACATCCCGCGCACAATTGAGGAAAAAAGAGTGAGAAGAAGTCTTCGGCGTACCTTGCAACCAGATTCATTTCCCAAATTAACGAAAATCTGATTAAATACTACTTTCTTTAACAGCAAGTTGCCCGCAGGCAGCGTCGATATCTTTTCCCCTGCTTCTGCGGATATTGGTGATAATGCCTTGTTTTTTGAGGTAGTTGGCGAACGCTTCTGTCTTATCTTCGCCAGCATTTAAATAAGAGGCGAAAGAAATTGGATTATATTCAATGATATTTACTTTGCAGGGAACATGCTTACAAAACTTCGCAAGCTCGGCGGCATCCTGTAGCTCATCGTTAAAATCATTAAAAATAATGTATTCGTATGTTACCGGGTTTTTTGTCTTGAGATAGTAATACTTCAAAGCTTCCGCTAAAGCGGCTAAAGAATTTTGCTCGTTGATGGGCATTATCTCATTTCGCTTGGTGTCGTTTGCGGCGTGTAAAGAAAGAGCGAGATTAAACTTCACCTGATCATCACCGAGCTTTTTAATCATTTTGGCAATGCCTGCTGTAGAAACCGTAATGCGTTTTGCGGCCATGTTAAGACCCGTTTCTGATGTAAGATACTCAACAGACTTTAGAACGTTAGCATAATTTAAGAGCGGTTCACCCATGCCCATGTATACAATATTACTGAGCGGTATTCCAAAATTCTCTTTCGCCTGCTTATCAATCAAAACCACCTGATCGTAAATTTCGGCGGCATCAAGATTTCGCTTGCGATCCATATAACCGGTCGCGCAGAATTTGCAGGTTAAACTGCAGCCTACCTGAGAACTAACACAGGCCGTCATTCGTTCCGTAGTCGGAATTAAAACGCCTTCAATGATATTGCCATCGTGTAATTTAAAAGTGTTTTTAATAGTTCGATCTGAACTATATTGACTTTGATCAATTTGAATGGCATTGATTGTAAAGTTAGATTCCAGTTTCTCTCTTAGAACTTTAGAGAGATTACTCATCTCCTCAAAACTTCTCGCAGATTTTACCCAAAGCCATTCGTTAATTTGCTTTGCACGAAATGCCGGTTCGGCATTCTCAAGAAGAAATTTCTTTATTTCCGAGTCGGAAAGTATTCTAATATCACGTTTTACAACAGCCTCATTCACAAGGACAAATTTAAATGTTATTCCTACAGCAATTGTTTATAAAATGTTAAAACAAAAAAATTCCTATATTGTTGTTGTAACAGCAATTTAATGCTGTGTTAATTAAGGGGCAAAAGGGTAAATCCTCAATGGCGAAGTTTTATAGTGCTGATTATATTCTACCTGCAACCACCGAGCTACTTAAAAACGGTGTTATTGCTGTTGATGACGATGGCTTAATTCTCGATTTATTTGCCGAAGACAGCACCGAAATCCGGGACGTTTCAATCAACAAACTAGAAGGACTCATTGTTCCGGGATTTATTAATTCTCACTGTCATCTTGAGTTATCCCACCTTCAAAACGAAATCCCCGAAAAAGAAGGTTTGATCCCATTTATCAAAAATGTA
>DASVRX010000157.1:0-44521 GCA_036388375.1 Pedobacter sp.
ATAAAAGGCACCGGGTTTTTTGTAATGATGTTTGAAGCTTGACAGAATGATGAGCGGCATTAGGAGATTAATCAATAAGACCATCATCATGCTTATACCGTCGATACCGGCTTTGAAACGAATGCCATAGCTGTTTAACCAGGGATAATCAACATTGTATTGAAACGCTGCCGATCCGGAATTAAAATTTACAAGAAGGTAAGCTGTTAGTGCAAAGGATAAGAGCGACCATATTAAGGCTAGTGTTTTTGCGTGCTGAGACTTCCCCACCAGGGATGTTAAAATGGCGCCAAGTATTGGTAAAAAAATAAGGAGTAAAATTTCCATCTATGTGTTCTTATCCCTCTTATTATATGTTATAGAATCCGTATAAAAGCAAACCAACTATGCTGGCCACCATCATGAAAATATAAAAGCCAATATTCCCTGATTGAAGCAACCGTAAGCCCTTTCCGGCCTCTATCGTGGCTTTTCCAAGTCCGTTTACCAAGCCATCTATAGCCGCTTTATCAACAACTTTGTAAAAGAATCCTGATAATATGTTAAGCGGTTTGGTTATGATGGTGTCGTATATTTCGTCTAGATAATATTTGTTATAAGATAATTTTGCAAGTGCACTTCTGTCGCCATTTTCAGCCAGCGGAACATGATTGTTCTTCGCATACTTAACATAGGCAATACCAGCAGCGATTAACGCTCCAACAACCGAAACGGCCATCAATAAGTATTCTGTTGAGTGATCAAGTGCTACACTTGCAGCTCTGTTAGTTGATTCCTGGAAAACAGGACTTAAAAAGTTAGCGAGCCAATGGCTTCCGCCTAATACTTCAGGTACTCCTAAAAATCCACCTACTACTGAAAGAGCAGCCAGCACAATTAGCGGAAAGGTCATCGAACCTGGCGACTCATGTAAATGATGTTCCTGTTCATGTGTCCCGCGAAACGTATTGTTGAAGGTGAGAAACAACATGCGGAACATATAAAAAGCGGTAAACATAGCGCCGATCACACCTAAAATCCAAAGAACTTTATTGTGTTCGTAAGCATGAGCTAAAATTTCATCCTTGGAAAAGAAACCTGAAAACGGTGGAATTCCTGATATGGCGATCGTGCCGATGAGCATCGTTATGAAAGTAATCGGAAGCTTCTTTTTTAATCCTCCCATAAACCTCATATCCTGCTCATTGCTCATCGCATGTATCACCGAACCTGCACCCAAGAATAATAGCGCCTTGAAGAAAGCATGAGTAAGGACATGAAATAAAGCGCCGGTATAAGCTCCAACCCCTAATCCTAAAAACATATATCCCAATTGGGATACAGTCGAATATGCCAGTACTTTTTTAATGTCGGTTTGCGTTATGGCAATTGTTGCCGCGAGAATGGCAGTTGCTATGCCGATGATTGCGATAACATGTAGAGTAAGCGGTGAGAGTGTAAATAAGATATTAGAGCGGGCAATCATATAGATACCTGCTGTAACCATCGTTGCGGCATGTATTAGCGCCGAAACAGGAGTGGGGCCGGCCATTGCATCCGGAAGCCAAGTAAACAGAGGAATTTGAGCTGACTTCCCTGTCGCACCTACAAAAAGCAAAAGAGTGATTAGCGTTAGAACTCCGGTATCAGCAGTGGCTGCCTGAGGAAATATTCTGGAAAATTCTATACTTCCAAACGTTGAAAAGATCAAAAAGACACCGATCAGAAAACCGAGGTCGCCAATACGGTTCATGATAAATGCTTTTTTTGCGGCACTTGCGTAAGATGAATTGGTGTACCAGAAGCCGATTAAAAGGTATGAACATAAACCTACGCCTTCCCAGCCAATAAACATGATGAGGTAATTAGAGCCCAATACCAGCAATAGCATGAAGAAGATGAAAAGGTTGAGGTAGGAGAAAAACTTAGCAAAACCCGCATCGTGATGCATGTAGCCTGTAGAATAAACATGAATTAAAAAGCCTATTCCCGTAACAATGAGCAACATTAACGAGCTGAGCGGATCTATCTGGAAAGAAAAGGGAACCAGCAGATTTCCTACGCGAATCCAGTCAAACAGTTGGATAATGAAGGTTTTTTCTGTACTCCCCTGAAGCTCAAAGAAGATTCCGACGCTTACCGCAAAAGATAATAAGATAGTTAAGCTCCCGATAATACCTGCAACTGATTTCGGTAACATGTTCCTGCCTAAGCCAATTACGATGAAGCCTACTAAGGGAAACAAAGGCACTAACCAAACTAAATTTATCATGAACGTATATTCGACGTTAAATACTACAATTTACCATTTCAACCTGTTCAACACGTTAATGTCGGTCGAGTGGGTGTTTCTATAGATCATTACAATAATGGCCAGTCCCACAGCAACTTCGGCGGCAGCTAAAGCCATTACAAAGAATACAAATACCTGCCCATCCGGATCGCCGCGATGAACTGAAAAAGCGGTTAGCAACAGATTTACTGAATTAAGCATCAGCTCAACAGACATGAAGATCACAATCGCATTTCTGCGGATTAATACTCCGATAACTCCAATTGAGAAAATGATTGAGCAAAATAAGATATAATGATTTAGAGGAACGCCTTGAATTGAATTGCTGATTGATTCCATTTAAATTTTCTTAGGTTCCTTTTTTGCCAACAAAACAGCTCCAACCATTGCAGATAATAATAAGATTGATGATACCTCAAAAGGCAAAAGGAATTTGCTGAAAAGTACCTTTCCAAGATTTTTAACCAAACCAATATCAGGGTTTTTCATCAAAACCGGACTTGAATCGCCAAGTGCTTTGAACGAACCTATCAGCGTAACCAATAAGCAACCTCCGGCAACAACTCCAACAATTTTGATAACGTTGGATTTCATGGGCTCCGAATCTTCATTCAAATTCAAAAGCATTAATACGAACAGGAAAAGTACCATAATGGCACCCATGTAAACGATGAAGTTTACGATCGCGAGAAATTGCGCGTTAAGTAAGATATAGTGAATGGTAAGCGTAAAAAATGTGATTATGAGATACAGAACGCTGTAAACCGGATTCTTTGAAAAGATAACCAGCAGTGAAAAGAAGATGGATAAAAAAGCAATTAAATAGAATAAATTCATTAATTGTATGTTTTCTTTGCTCATCTTTTCGAGACAAGCTTCCGAAAAGATGGGCAAAGGTATAATTTTTTACGATTTCAAGGGAGCTTCAACCAGTTTATCTTTCCCGAAAATGAAATCCTTTCTCAGGTAATCGGCTTGCACAAACGGGCCATCCAGGTAGATAGCTTCTTTAGGGCAAGCTTCTTCACATAGCCCGCAAAAGATACAGCGAAGCATATTTACTTCATAAACTGCAGCATACTTTTCTTCACGATATAAATGCTCTTCGCCTTTTTTACGTTCTGCGGCGATCATGGTGATGGCTTCTGCAGGGCAGGCTAAGGCACATAACCCGCAGGCGGTACATCTTTCCTTGTCGTTTTCATCTCTTTTCAGCGAATGTAAACCGCGCCAGTTTTCAGAAATCGGTCTTTCCTGTTCAGGATAAAAGATCGTTTCCTTCTTTTTAAACATATGTTTAAAAGTAATGGCAAGCCCTTTTGCAATTGCAGGAAGATACATCCTCTCTGCTAAGGTCATTGGCTTTTGTTCTATTACTTTTTTTCTGTTACTTAATGATTCCATATTAATAAGGTAAAAGGTGAAAGCTAAAAGGTGAAAGCTGCATCAAATCACTCACACTTGTTTTTCTACCTGTGTTTCAACTTTGTTAATCTTATTTAAAATACATGTCTTTAACCACTATCCAGATGCCGGTTAAAACGATGTTCGCAATTCCTAGCGGGATAAGTATCTTCCAACCTAAGTTCATCAACTGATCATAACGGAAACGTGGAACAGTCCAGCGAACCCACATGAAAAAGAAGATAAAAAAGAAAATTTTGCCTAAAAGAAATAGTATACCCAAAATCGATATTATGTTTGGATGTAGACCAAGTTCATTCATAAAGGGAAAGTTATAACCCCCAAAATACAACGTCGACATTACCGCTCCGGATACAAACATGTTGATGTATTCAGAAAATAGAAATGCTCCTAATTTGAATCCCGAGTATTCGGTGTGATATCCTCCAACCAATTCATTCTCGCTTTCGGGTAAGTCAAACGGAGTACGGTTACATTCCGCGAAAGCGCAAATGATAAATATCAAAAAGCCTAAAGGCTGAACCCATACGTTCCAATTCACAAAACCGGATTGTTGTTCGGCAATCGTTTTGAGCGATAAGCTTCCGGTTACCATCAGCAAAGCTATAATTGAAAGCCCCATGGCAATCTCATAACTGATGTTTTGGGAAGCTGCGCGAATTGCGCCCATCAAAGAGAACTTATTGTTAGATGCCCAGCCGCCAATCATCACGCCATAAACGCCCAGAGAAACCACGCCGAAAATGTAGAGAACGCCAACGTTAATATCAGCTACCTGTAATTCAATTGTCGAGTCTCCAAACGTAAGCGGCTGGCCCCATGGAATAACTGCACTGCCGATTAAGGCAGTCAGAAGTGCTAACGATGGTCCCGCAATGAACAGGAAATGATTGGATTGTGTTGGAATAATCTCTTCCTTAAAGAACATTTTCGCACCGTCGGCCAATGGCTGAAACATGCCGCCCCAGCCAGCTCTTGCCGGACCAACACGGCCTTGAAGATATGCTGCGATTTTACGCTCGGCTAGGGTAGAATAAGCTGCTACTCCCAACGAAACGCTGAAAATGACAGTAACTAAAATGAATTTCTCTATAACGAATGCTAGTTCCATTAATGTTTAGTTGCTCTTTCGAATTCTTCTTTATTAGCTTCCTGCAAAGCATGATTCTTTCTGATTACCGCCGGAGGAGCTAATTGCTCGTAGTGATTTGACGAAATAACTGACCGGTTAGATATGTGTCTTGGTCCGTCGATTATCCAATCGTTGGTATTTTTCTTTTCAAAACGGCAGGTGTTGCAGATAAAATCTTCTACTTCACCGTATACATCTTTTCTTGCGGTTACCCGGATAACATCTTCGCCTTTATACCATAACGATACTTTTCCGGTACAGGTAGGGCACTCGCGATGCGCTTCAACCGGTTTGGTAAACCAAACACGTTGCTTAAAGCGGAAAGTTTTATCTGTTAATGCACCAACCGGACAAACATCGATTACGTTACCCGAGAATTCGTTGTCGATTGCTTTTTCGATATACGTTGAAATCTCAGATGCATCACCACGACCTAAAATGCCATGCTCACGCTTTTCTGTTAGCTGATCTGCTACGTAAACACAACGGTAGCACAAAATACAGCGCGTCATGTGCAGCTGAATTTTATCACCTATATCGATTCTGTCGAACGTTCTCCGCTCAAATTCATATCTGGTAGCTTCTGAGCCATGCTCATAACCCAAATCTTGCAAATGACATTCTCCAGCTTGATCGCAAACCGGGCAATCCAGTGGATGATTTATCAAAAGCATTTCAACAACGCCTTTTCTCGCTTCCTTTACTTCCGGAGAAGTAATGTTCTGAACTTCCATTCCATCCATTACAGCTGTACGGCAAGATGCTACCAGCTTAGGCATTGGGCGGGGGTCTTTTTCAGAGCCTTTACTCACTTTCACAAGGCAGGTACGGCATTTACCACCACTACCCTCTAACTTAGAATAATAGCACATAGCTGGAGGGACGATATCGCCTCCAATTTGGCGTGCAGCGTTCAGGATGCTTATTCCTGGTTCTACTTCTATGGTAATTCCGTCTATCGAAACTTTAACTTTTTCGGACATTTTATAACCCTCTAGTTAGTAGCAGTTACTTCTTCAAGCTTTGGAAGTGGATCAGCATAACCTGCCAAACCATAATTCCTTTCCATCGCTTCTTTTGGATTCGTTACATGCCACTCAAATTCATCCCTGAAATGACGAATTGCACTCGCAACCGGCCATGCTGCTGCATCGCCAAGCGGACAAATCGTATTTCCTTCTATTTTTTTCGAAACATCAACCAATAAATCGATGTCGCTTAGTTTCCCATGACCATATTCCAATCGGTGGAGTACTTTTTCCATCCAGCCGGTTCCTTCACGGCAAGGCGAACACTGTCCGCAGCTTTCGTGATGGTAAAATCTTGAAAAGTTCCAGGTGTTTCTTACAATGCACTGGTCTTCATCAAAAGCGATAAATCCACCAGAACCAAGCATACTACCGGTGGCAAATCCACCGTCAGATAATGACTCATAGGTCATCAATCGGCTTTCACCATTTACGGTTTTGAGTATCAGGTTTGCCGGAAGAATTGGAACAGACGAACCGCCTGCTACCACTGCCTTTAAGCGTTTCCCGTTAGCTATACCGCCGCAGTATTCATCCGAATAGATGAAATCTTCCACAGTAACACCTAACTCAATCTCATAAACTCCAGGCTTGTTTAAATTTCCTGAAGCAGAAATAAGTTTAGTTCCTGTACTTCTTCCAACGCCAATTTTGGCATATTCGTCGCCGCCATCATTGATAATTGGAACAACTGCCGCAATCGTTTCAACATTGTTAACTACTGTAGGACAGTTATATAAACCTGAAATAGCCGGAAAAGGCGGTTTAATCCTCGGATTACCTCGTTTTCCTTCCAGAGATTCAATCAAGGCAGTCTCTTCTCCACAGATATACGCACCGCCACCTGGCTGCACGTAAACTTCGTGGTCGAAGCCAGAACCTAAAATGTTTTTTCCAAGAAATCCTGCAGCTTTTGCTTCTGCGATGGCTTTTTCAAGGATACGTATCTGCGGCATCATTTCACCGCGTACGTAGATGTATGATGTGTTTGCACCTAGGGCAAAACTCGACACAATCATTCCTTCCACCAAAAGGTGAGGAATGTAAGTCATTAAATATCTGTCTTTGAACGTTCCAGGCTCAGATTCATCGGCGTTGCAGACCAAGTAACGAGCTTTACCTTCTGGTTTAGCCAAAAAGCTCCATTTCATCCCGGTAGGGAAACCCGCACCACCACGACCCCGAAGACCCGATTTTTTAACTTCTTCAACAATATCGTCGGACGACATGGTTTTCAAAGCTTTTTCTAAAGCTCTGTAGCCACCCTGTTGACGGTATACTTCGAATGTATTTATTCCGGGAACGTTAATATGTTCTAATAATAATTTGCGTCCCATTCTATTAGCTGATTTGAGGTTTTACAGCTGTTGTCAGCTTTAAACTATCAATTAACTCATCAATTTTCGCCTCGGTTAAATTCTCATGAAATTTATATTCAGGGCCAATCTGTAAAACCGGCGCCATTCCGCAGGCTGCAAGGCATTCTACACCACGCCAACTGAATAGACCGTCGGTTGTTACTTCACCTTCTTTTACACCAAGTTTTTGCTCGATGTATTTCATGATTTTTTCTGCGCCAACCAAACAACAAGGTCCGGTACGACAAACCTCCAGCACATATTTGCCAAGGGGTTTTAGAAAAAACATGGTATAAAAGGTAGCTACTTCGTATACTTCAATTGGTTTGATATCGAGGTAATCCGCAACTTTATCCATTGCAGCAGGGCTAACCCAACCAAACTCCGCCTGCACTAAATGCAAAATGGGCAGCAAAGCTGATTTTTGTTTTCCTTCCGGATAACGGGCTACAATTTCATTAAACTTGGTTACAAGCTCGGGGTTAAAAATTACCTCTTCGGGTTGAGCAATATTAAGCATCTAATTCTCCTGCAATAACATTTAAACTACTCAGATTAATGATAGCATCCGAAAGCAGCATTCCTTTGCTCATGGGTGCGTACATTGCATAATTGATAAAACTTGGGCGGCGGAAATGCAACCTGTACGGACTGCGGCCACCATCATTTACCAGGTAAAATCCAAGCTCACCATTTCCTCCCTCAACACAATGATAAACTTCGGTTTTAGGAGTATCTATTTCGCCCATTACAATCTTGAAGTGATATATAAGGGCTTCCATATTGTTGTAAACTTCTTCTTTTGGAGGAAGATAAAACTCAGGAACATCGGCGTGAAAAACACCTTTCGGTTCTTTTTCTACTTTTTCTAAGGCTTGCTCAATGATGCGAACACTTTGCCACATTTCTTCCTGGCGAACTAGGTAGCGGTCGTAAATATCACCATTTGTGCCTACCGGGATTTCAAAGTCGAAATCTTCGTAAGAGCTATAAGGTTCGTTTACACGAACATCATAATCGACACCGCAGGCTCTTAAAATCGGGCCTGTCCAACTGTAGCTCATGGCTGTTTCTGCATCAACTGCTGCAACTCCGGCTGTTCTGTCGATGAAGATTCTGTTTCTGTCAAACAGCGCTTCGAACTCTTTTAAAACAGGGGAGAAGTTTTTTAAGAACTTTTTGATCTTCGCGAAAGCGGTATCATTAAAATCTCTTTCAAAGCCACCGATACGGCCGATGTTCGTTGTTAAACGCGCACCGCAAACCTCTTCGTATATTTCATATATATGCTCACGTTGCTCCATCAGGTATAAAAATCCTGAGTAAGCTCCCGTATCCACACCTAAAATACTGTTGCAAATTAAGTGGTCTGATATCCGTGCAAGCTCCATGATAATTACGCGCAGGTAATCAACACGCTTTGGCGTTTGTATGCCTAAAAGTTTTTCAACCGTCATGTGCCACCCCATATTGTTGATAGGGGATGAGCAGTAATTTAGGCGGTCTGTAAGCGGAGTGATTTGATAAAAGGGGCGGTGTTCCGCGATTTTCTCAAACGCTCTGTGTATATATCCGAGGGTAGAAACACCGCTTATAATCCGCTCACCATCCATTTCCAGAATGTTCTGGAAAACTCCGTGCGTAGCCGGGTGGGTGGGGCCAAGATTTAGGGTTGTTGTTTCTTTTAACTCGTGCCTTTCGGCGATTATTGGGTGATCCATTTTTACCTTCCGAAGAAAAAGTCTTTTTTGTCTACACGATTCGGGTCTTCCAGCGGATATTCTTTGCGCATTGGAAAAACCGTCATGTCGTCTACATTTAAAATGCGGTATAAACCGGGATGTCCTTCAAACGTAATTCCAAAGAAATCGTAGGTTTCTCTTTCCATCCAATTTGCCCCTTCCCACAAAACAGTTGCAGAGGGAATTACCGGATTGATCTCTTCTAAGAATACTTTAATACGAACCCGTACATTATTTACGAAACTATGCAGATGGTAGACTACACCTATAGGCAACTCCGCCCCAGGATAGTGAATTCCGGTTATGTCTGTCAGAAAGTTAAACTTCAGTTCTTCATCTTTCTTCAAAAATGTAAGAATTGAAATGATGTCTTCCTTTGTAGTTTCGAAGGTTAAGAGGCCATAAGGTTCAGCAGCGAGCTTTATCTTATCTCCAAATTGTGCATTTAATTTATCAAGTACAGCTTGGTTGCTAATTTTACCCATTTACTGTATTCCGTATTTATTCATTAATTCTTTATACTCAGGTTCGTTTCGACGTCTTAACGGCTCATTTCTAACCAGCTCTTGTAGTTTTAGCACTCCTGTTAAAATTGCTTCCGGGCGAGGAGGGCATCCGGGCACGTAAACGTCTACCGGAATGATCTCATCGATACCTTGCAAAACTGAGTAGGTGTCGAAAATGCCGCCACTGCTTGCGCATGCACCCACCGCGATTACCCAGCGAGGTTCTGCCATTTGCAAATATACCTGGCGAAGTACAGGCGCCATTTTTTTCGCTATTGTTCCCATCACCAAAAGCATATCTGCCTGCCGGGGAGAAAAAGATGGCCTTTCTGAACCAAATCTCGCTAAATCATAGTGTGAACCCATTGTTGCCATAAACTCAATTCCGCAGCATGATGTTGCGAATGGTAATGGCCACAAGGAGTGAGAACGGGCTAGCCCGATTACTTTATCAAAAGAAGTTGCAAAAAATCCTGACCCTTCAATTCCCGGAGGCGCTTCTGCTAATTTAATATCACTCATTTTTTCTGTCCTTCCAATACTTGATCTTGTGAAGAATCAAGCGGCGAATTTAAAGTATTACAAATTTTGTTTTGGAGGGTATATCTATTTAGAAATGTTCTAATTACTATTCCCAATCCAGGGCTTTTTTCTTGATGATGTAAATAAAGCCCAGAAGAAGTGTGCCCATGAAAATAAACATCTCGATCAACGTTTCCATTCCATTTCCGCTTGATGCCATTTCGCTGAAATTTACTGCCCAGGGATACATAAAGATTACCTCCACATCAAATAATACAAACAAAATTGCGACCAAAAAATATTTAATCGAAAATGGCTGACGCGCGTTTCCAACTACTTCTATACCAGATTCAAACGGTGTTAATTTATCTTTAGTCTTTCGTTTTGGACCTAAAAGATGTGTAGCAACCATGGTTACTACAACAAAGCCAAGGGCGACAATCATTTGAAAAATGATGGGAAGATAACTAACCGGGGTGCTGTGTGCTTCCATTATAAACTTTGGGCGCAAATATAAAGAAAAGAGCCGGATCTTTTCAGATGCCGGCTCTTTAAAAAATGATTAGATATTTATTTACTAGCCAGTGATTTTAACGCTGTTTGAGCATTAGTATTCGATGGATCTAATTGTAAAACCTTATTAAAATATTCCCTTGCTTTACTTTGGTTGTTTTTAGCTGATGCAGCTGCGCCCAGATAATAATAAGCCTCAACAAGTCCTGCTTTGGCTTTTTCTGCT
Source organism: Pedobacter sp. (assembly GCA_036388375.1). Lineage (GTDB taxonomy): Bacteria > Bacteroidota > Bacteroidia > Sphingobacteriales > Sphingobacteriaceae > Paradesertivirga. Next base: position 10,725 of record DASVRX010000157.1, read on the forward strand.
TTTTCAGGTTTGGTAACAGTTACCAGTTCAACGTATTTCTCGTAAGGACCCACTGCTAATGCCTGGCTTTGATTGTCATCATCCATCAATTTAGCAACCTTTGCACGTGATAGCCAGCCGGCTTCAGTTGTAGGCGAACGTTGTAAAAGCTTACTGTAAGCAGAGTCTGCTTTTACAAGTAAATCTTTCGATGGATTAGCTTTAGCATTAAACTTAGTTACATAATCCCAATAGTAAGAGTTTCCTTGCCAGTAGTAATCGATCAAGGCTGCGTTTTCTGCAGCTTGAGTAAGGTCATAGATTTGAGCAGCTAAATCGAATTTCTTGGCGTCATAAAGTTCTTTGGCTATTACATTTAAACCTTCAACTGATGTAGATGCGTCTAAAGAGGCAGCTGTTTTCAAGTTTGAAAGGCCTTTTGATACATCGCCTGTTTTCAATTGTGCTTTTGCCAGATAGACATAATCTTGAGGGATAATACGATCTTTCTGAACTTTTGACATAAACGTATTAATAGCCTCTATACTTGCAGGATAATTTCCATTTTCAAATGCCGAGTAAGCGAGGTAGCGATAGATACGAGGATTAGTCTTGTCCAGACGCGCCATTTCTTGCGCTTCTCTTTCCAATGTCTTATAGTCTTTAGCAAGAATCAAAAAGTCAGCGTAGCGCATACGAGACTCAAGCGATCTATCCGTTTTATCCATGTATTTCACATAGGCATCTAAGGCTTGCTTGTTTCTCGACTCGTAATCCTTAGTCTCTGTTGCAGTTCTCGCCCAACGATTATAAGTCTCTGCAAGCTCGCGGTGAGCCGGACCATAATTAGGGTTGATAGCTAATACACTATTAAACTCGTTAATAGATTCTTGCCACGCCTGGGATCTTTTGTTAATTACCCCAAGCTCGATTTTTGCACGTAATAAATTTTTATTATAATCATAAGCGGAGCGGTAGGCACTAAAAGCCTCACTGTATTTTTGTTGTTCTCTATAAGCATCACCTAAAGCAAGATAAGCTTCTGCATCTTTCGGATCGATAGCTATTGCCTTTTGTAAGTAAGTAACAGCTGTAGTTAAATCCGGCTTCTTTGCAGCGATTAATGCCTTTGCAGCGTAAATGTATGGGTCATTATCTTTTTTTCCAGCTAAAGAAATGGCTTTATCAAAATTGGCTTTAGCGCCTGCAGCGTTATTATTTCTTAAATCAAGAGTACCTAATCCGATGGCTCCAAAAGGCGATTTCGCGTCAGCAGCTGCTCCTTTATCAAAGGCCGCCTTTGCTGAATCAGGATAAGGATAGTTCGAAGTCAGATATAAGTTTCCCAAATGGAAATATGCTTCTGCACTTGGTTGAGTTGCTATAATCTTTTTTAATGATGTATTTGCTGTTTGATATTGTTCGGCATCTATAGCTCTTTTAACATCGGTTAATGATTGAGCAAAGGCAGAGCTGCCTCCAACCAGAGCAACCATTAAACCTGTTTTTACGACCTTGTTTATCATCTTCATGGTTTTATTTACTTTGTTATTTTCTTTCTTAATATTATTTCTCTTGGAGGCATCGAAACTGGCAGTAAACCTGCTTTTAACATTAATCTCTGTCCTCTTTCTCCTGTTATAAAAGCTGCAAAACTGTTTCTTGCCGTTCCCCCGGTGCAATCAACGAAATAGAGGTTTCTACTTAAAGGGTACAAACCTAACGCCAAATTATCTTGAGACGGTTTATAAAATTTGTCTGCGCCCTTTAATCCTTCCCCGTTTTTTACACCTAAGTTTTTCAACTTTTTAACCAGTGGCTCCAATTCAACAGTAGGCTGTTTCATCCAATTATATCCTATAACACCTATAGTGCCGGGATTATTGTATACGTACTTAATTACATCTTCTGTCGATTTCAAAGCATAAACGCCTTTTTTGGGGAGTTCGGTAATCTGACTCATTTCCTTTAAATAGCGTACCGTACTCGAATTCGGATTATCAAAAACCAGGCTTCTCTGTGCTGATGAACCTTTTAGAATCTCTTTCAATTCATCTACCGTAATGGTACTATCCTTCGAAGATTGATGGGTAATTAATGTTATAGCATCGGTCGCAATCGGGTAATTCAATACATGAATGTTTTTCTTTTCGAAACCCTCTTGCTCGCTACTAAGCAGCTTCCTCGACATAATTACTAAATTCACCTTACCAGATAATAGTTCATTCATCAGTTTGACCTCAGGTTCGTAAATTAGTTTAATCCTTTCTTGAGGATAACTGTTTTCAAACACCAGGAACTGGTCATCGATGATCGGAGCAAAGCTTTCATCAACCAGAATCTTAGTAACCTCGGCGGTTGCAGACTTGTTTGCCTGTTTGTTATCGCAAGCGAAAAACATTAGCGCCAAAACATATATTGAAATATACCGCATATTAATCTCTTGTTTGCAGCAATCTGATAAAACGGAAGCCAGCGTATACAATTAGAAGCATAGCAAATATCCACCGGTAAGGGTTTTCAATTTGTGGAAGTAACTGCTTATTTACAATTAAGCCAACTCCCAAAATGAGATAACACACAAATATCAAAAGTCCGAAAATGAACAAAAATCGCTTTGCGGGCGATTTCTGATCTTTATTGGTATGAAGCATACTCTTACTGAACTTCTAAGTTTAGAGAAATTGGTAAGGTATATTGTACACGAACAGGTCTTCCGTTTTGAATTCCAGGTTTCCACTGGGTTGACTTCTTCAACAGTCTGATAGCGGCTTCACCCGTTCCCAGACCTGCATCTTTAAGTACTTTGATATCGGTTAACGATCCATCTTTTTCAACCACGAAAGACATAGTAACTCGGCCAGATACACCTTGTTCCTGCGCAGCAGGAGGGTAAACATAATTTTTTTGAACCCACGTATAGAACTTTGATATACCACCAGGATATTCAGGCATTACCTCAACACTGGCAACGTTATATACACCGTTGTCTTCTGTTACTTTCGCACCTACAGGCGCTTCACCAACCGGTTCGTCGATTCGAACTTCTTGAGTTGGATCGCCTTCAATAGTTTTCTGTCCGGGATCTGCAACTTTTAAATCTTCAACAGTTGGAGGTTCCTCATCCCTAACTTCCTCTCTAGGTACAACTACCGGGGGTGGAAACTTTACCTGGCTGGTTTTTGGTTTTGGAGGCTCAACCTGTGGTGGGGGAGGAGGCGTGTTTGGATCTATAGGTGGAGGAGTTGCTAATATAATTTCTGTTTCAACTTCCTTAACTTCATCATCCGGATTAATACCTTTAATATACTTAGCAAGTAAAGGTGAACTCACCGCCAATATAAAAAGCGCGCTTCCAATCAAAAGAGCTCGTGTAGTAGTCTTTGAGTTATATTTACGTAATTGATATGCTCCGTAAGCCTGGTTACGTCCTGCGAAAACAACATCAAGCCATGCGGGATTAAAAATATCTAATTTTGCCATTTTTTGTACGTTTTGAAACGTGTTAAATTAATAGATACCGTCACGCTCCAACAACGAAACTTCGTCCGGAGATATATCGGCAAGGGCACGTTGTTTAACGTTTACAATATTCATTTCATCAAAAATATCTACCACATTTTTGTAATTCGATTTAATGCTAGGCTTAATAATTACGAATAAGTCTTTACCTGTAGCTGCCTTAACCGATTTAATTTTATCCAATAATGCTTTTCGGATTCCATTCTTACCATAATCTGCAACCGTAGGCGTGGTTGGATTATCAACCGTTCCCATATACCATTCTATTTTATCTTTACTACCTAATAAAATAGTCATGGTCCGATCTTCTGAAACTGTAAGCTCTTCCTGGTTTTTTTCATCTTTGTCAGGCATTGTCATGTCCATTGCCTGAGGTGAATTCAGGGAAGTAGTAAGCATGAAAAATGTGATCAGTAAAAAGGCAAGGTCAACCATTGCAGTTAAATCAACTTTGGTCGATGCTTTTTTACTTCTTACCTTTCCGCCCTTACCACCCCCGCCGGAGGTATCTAATTCTGCCATTTTCTAATATTTTAATTAATCTTTTGCTTCAAGTGCCGTAATTAAACTGAACTTGTTAACTTCCTGCTTTTGAAGAATGTCTATTATCTTTTTAATTGTTGGATACTCTTCTTTAGAATCTCCTTTGATACTAAACCGAAGTTCAGTACCATTTAGTTCTTTCGTTGCAACTCGAGCATTATAGATCCACCAATGCAATTCCGAAGCCTGTCCACTAACTGAGTCAACCGGAATTCCTGGCTGAAGACCTTCCTTATTTCGGTCCGCACCATCCATTTTAATGATCTGTTTCAAGTTTCCAACAGGCACCCCAAAACTTTCAATCAGGGCGAATCTATTTTTTTCATTTGGCGTAAACGGCAGCGCATAACGCTCGCTCATTTTATCAAGAGTGCTTTGACGCACTTTTGGCCCTACAACTCCAAAGAATACTTTGCCCTTTCCTATAGTAAGTGTTGCTATATCTTCTTTTGGTTGTTTTATCTGCGTAGTTGAAGAAGGAGTATCTACTGCAAGAGGCTCTTGTTGACGTGCCGTTGCTGTTAAGATAAAGAACGTTAACAACAAAAAGGCAACATCGCACATAGCCGTCATATCAATAGCCGTACTCTTTCTGGGTACTTTTATTCTTGGCATCGCTTAATATTAAATCGTTTGAATATTAGATGAAATTATACCGGACTTTCCATAAAGTCCGGTATAAAATTTCTAAAAAGAATTATTTATGTGTACTTGCGTAAGTCTGTACAATAGAAAATCCTGCTTCATCAATCGAATAAGTAAGTTTATCGATTTTTGAAGTGAAGATGTTGTACATAATAATCGCAAGTGCTGAAGTGCCGATTCCTGTTGCAGTATTAATCAAGGCCTCAGAAATACCGTTCGCAAGCGCTGATGAATCCGGACTGCCTGACTGAGCCAAACCGCCAAAAGCTTTAATCATACCTGTTACAGTTCCTAATAAACCAGCTAGTGTACCAATTGAAACAAGGGTAGCAATAACAGTTAAGTTTTGCTCAAGCATTGGCATCTCTAAAGAAGTTGCTTCTTCAATGTCTTTCTGGATCGCTAAAGAAGCTTGTTCAGTATTTAATCTTCCGTCGTTCTCAACTTCGCGGTATTTTTTCAGTCCCGATTTGATCACATTAGCAACAGAACCTTTTTGTTTGTCGCACTCTGCCATAGCTGCTTCAATGTTACCGGCACTTAAAAAGGTTTGGATTTTTTTCACGAAAGCGTCTACATTTCCGGTTCCTGAAGCTTTGTTAATTACAATGAACCGCTCGATAGAAAACACGATCACCATTAAAAACATCCCCATTAAAACCGGTACAACGTAACCGCCTTTATAAACCATGCCAAAGTAATTTCCCTGAAGAGGCTGTGTTGTGTGTAAATCTGGATCTGCGCCGCCTATAAAGTTTGCGGGGTTACCCATTACAAATTTCCATAATAAAAAAGCAATTAATATACAGATGACTATGGTCAAGCTTGCAAAGATATTTGAACCAGTTCCCTCTTTCTTCGCTGTTGTTGTTGCTGTTGGTGCAGTTGCCATTTTTCCTTTAAAATTTAGTTTAAATTTAGTTTAGATTATATTGTATTATGATTGTTTTACTTCAAAAAAGGGTTAACCGAAGTTTCCCGAAATAATGAAAAATACTTTGAGCATTTGATAACATTTCTGTTACTCCAGCATACTTACGGGGTAACGGACTTATAACTAGCTATTGAAAAAAAATGTTTTACAATGAAAACTAATTTTTCTCTCATATGCAAATAATCTATCAGAAAACTAGACTATTCCGTGTTATTTCCTCTAGCCGCCGGATTTCTTAACCTTAAAGCCATCATTTTTTAACATTTCAACGATTTTATCTCTAAAGTCGCCTTGCACTAATATTTCGCCATTTTTTGCCGATCCGCCCGATCCGCACTTTTGTTTAAGTTTTTTACCTAAAATTTCTAGGTCTGTATCTGTGCCTATAAAACCCGTAATTAAGGTAACTGCTTTTCCTCCTCTTTGTTTTTTATCTAATTGAACTCTTAAATCTTGTTTAGCTGGTAACAAGGTTTCTTGCTCGCTACTCTGGTTATACTTATACTGAAAGTCCGGATCTGTAGAATAAACTACTCCGGCTATGTCTTTATTCTTTTTTGACATGATTAATTTAATACGGATAGCGATAAGGGCTTAACAGAAACACGAAGTTCTTTGCTCATTTCCAGCGGCTCTCCATCTAAATGAACCACGCCTTCATTATGCCTGATAATACGAATATCTTTTCCCTTTATTATCTCTACATATTCAGATTTGTGAACTGATTTATTAAAAAGATGATATCCTAGCACAGGTAACTGTACTAGAGGGAAAGGTTTAATGATACATACATCAAGCAACGCATCGTCTAATAAAGCATCTGGAGATATATAGGCGTTGTTTCCATACTGGCAAGAGTTTGCAATGCTGATCATAAATGCTTCGCGCTGGTATTCAATATCATCAATAACAAGGCTATAATTATCAGGAATATAGGAACTTACTTCAATGAGTGCTGTTTTGATGTAGCCTTGCAGCCCTCTGCTTTTTAGTTGTGAAAATTTTGAACTGATATGAGCGTCAAATCCAATTCCGGCCATATTAAAAAACTTCCGGCCATTTAAAATAGCAGAATCAATTTTTTTATGATGAAAGTTATTGATGGTTTTAAGTGCTTTTATATTATTTAACGAAATTTTCAATGACCTTGCCAAACCATTTCCTGAACCAAATGGAATAATTCCCATAATCACATTTGTACCTTCCAAAACCGAAGCAATTTCGTTAATAGTTCCGTCGCCACCCACCGCAACAACAATGTCTTTCCCGTTTTGAACAGCATCAACAGCCAAATCATTAGCGTGAGTTGGCCATTCGGTATATACAAAGTCGAAATCAAATAAATCTGAGTTTAGGTGAACTTTAGCAAGATCGGGGAAGCCAGCTTTTTTTTTCCCCCCAGAAATGGGATTGATAATGAATAAAATACTCTTTTTCAACTCAGTTTGTAAATGCCCAAAATACCTCTTTATTTTCCTTAATATAAAAATAATTGTACTTTCGCCACGGTTAGTGGAATGATTTGCTTTGCTGCTCCGGCAGCTGGATTGCAACCACATTAAAAAATTGCTAATGTGTTCTCCATGTGTTCCATCAATCCTATTTGTTAATTCTAGATTTAAAATATGCCCTATTTATTTACTTCTGAATCTGTATCTGAAGGACATCCTGATAAAGTAGCAGATCAAATTTCGGACGCTTTAATTGATAACTTTCTAGCCTGGGATCCTGATTCTAAGGTTGCCTGCGAAACGTTGGTTACAACCGGATTGGTTGTTTTAGCCGGCGAAGTTAAATCAAGTACATATCTTGATGTGCAGAAAATTGCAAGGGATGTAATCACCAAAATTGGTTATACCAAAGCCGAATATATGTTTGAAGCCAGTTCTTGCGGAATTATATCTGCTATTCATGAACAATCTGCCGATATTAACCAAGGCGTTGACCGAAAAGAAAGACAAGAACAAGGTGCAGGTGATCAGGGAATGATGTTTGGTTATGCAACCAGCGAAACGTCCAACTACATGCCTTTGGCTTTAGATCTAGCACACAAAATTCTGATTGAACTAGCCGCATTGCGCCGGGAGAATGCTGAAATTTCATATTTACGCCCGGATGCAAAATCGCAAGTTACCATTGAATATAGCGATGACCACAAACCTGCTCGCATTGATGCGATAGTGGTTTCTACTCAGCACGACGACTTTGCTGAAGAAAAAGCGATGCAGGAAAAAATAAGCGCTGATATTATTAATATTTTGATCCCGCGTGTAAAAGCTCAGTTGAAACCTGAATTACAAGCTTTATTTAACAGCGACATTAAATATCACATTAATCCTACCGGGAAATTTGTAATCGGTGGGCCTCATGGTGATACCGGCTTAACAGGACGTAAGATTATAGTTGATACTTATGGCGGTAAAGGCGGCCATGGCGGTGGTGCCTTTTCAGGGAAAGATCCATCAAAAGTAGATCGTTCTGCTGCTTATGCAACTCGTCATATCGCTAAAAACCTTGTTGCTGCAGGCGTCTGCGACGAGATCTTGGTTCAGGTATCTTACGCTATTGGTGTTAAAGATCCAATGGGTATTTACGTGAACACTTATGGAACCTCAAAAGTTGGCTTAAATGATGGTGAGATAGCTATTAAAGTTGGAGAAATATTTGATATGACTCCTTACGGTATAGAAACCAGATTGAAGCTTCGTAACCCTATGTATGCGGAAACTGCAGCTTATGGCCACATGGGTAGAACCTCTGAAATTGTTCAAAAGCAGTTTTTAGGAGCTAATGGCGAAACTAAAAACATAGAAGTTGAACTGTTCACCTGGGAGAAGCTGGACTATGCGGATAAAGTAAAAGCGGCATTTAATATTTAAAATTCATTCGCTTAAATGAAAACCTCTTGTATCACAAGAGGTTTTTTTATTTGGTTGAATTAGCCATATGTGATCTGGTCTTGTTCCAATATTCATCTGATGACTAGTAACTCACCGAATGCTTGTATAATTAATAAACTATGATCGACGAAACCATCAACCCATGGCAAACCTTGTCAGCTAGGGAAGTATATGATAATCCCTGGATTAATGTAACCGAGTATCAGGTAATCAACCCGTCCGGAGGCCAAGGCATTTACGGAAGAGTGCATTTCAAAAATCTTGGGATAGGTATTTTGCCTCTCGATGATAACATGAATACCTGGCTTGTTGGCCAATATCGTTACACCTTAAATAAATACAGTTGGGAAATTCCCGAGGGCGGTTGCCCAATTGGGACGGATCCTTTAGATACAGCAAAAAGAGAACTTGCAGAAGAAACGGGTTTAATTGCCACCGAGTGGACCGAACTTATGCCTTTCCACTTATCAAACTCTGTATGTGATGAATTTGGTTATATTTTTTTAGCAAGGGGTCTTAGCCAAGGCGAATCCGAGCCCGAAGAAACCGAACAGTTACAGGTGAAAAAATTACCATTTGAAGAAGCTTATCAAATGGTGGTTTCCGGTCAGATCACCGATTCATTGAGCGTGGCAGCGATTTTAAGGGTGAAGCTTTTGGTTTTAGAAAATAAGCTTTAAGCTATTAGATTTGTAAACTAAACCAATTGCATGCGCAAACTTTTAGGATATATTTTCTCACCGCTTCAGTATCTCACCTTTCTCTTTTTTCTATTGGTATTTCATCCCATTCAATGGATAAGTTTAAAGCTTGGTGGTTACGCATCCCACAAGCGGTGTGTAGATATTCTGAATTTTTTCCTGGTAAGCACCTACTACACTGTTGGATGTAATGTGAAGTTTAATAATCCTTACAATCTTCCGCTAAACCGATCGATTATATTTGTTGCGAATCATCAAAGTATGTATGATATTTCGCCTTTAATCTGGCACCTTCGGAAGTATCATGCGAAGTTTATTTCAAAAATTGAGTTAACCAAGGGCATACCAAGTATTTCTTTTAATCTGCTTCATGGAGGTGGTGCAAATATCGATCGGAAAAATCCTAAGCAAGCTATTTCGGAAATTTTGAAACTCGCTGGCAGAATGAGGGAGAATAATTGGTCCGCAGTTATCTTTCCGGAAGGTACCCGCACGCGGGATGGGAAAATGAAGCCTTTTTTAGCAGGCGGTGTTGCTACTCTGGTAAAAAAAGTACCCGATGGCTTGGTTGTACCTATTGCAATTCAAGGGTCGTGGGAATTAACGCAGTATGGTACTTATCCGTTGAAATTCGGGCAAGGAATAACATGTACAGTACTGGGAATGATTGAGCAAGCAGATAAAACGCACGAACAGATCTTAGAAGAGGCGGAACTAGCCATAAGGGAAAAATTAGAGCGCTAGCCTCTTAATGTTAAATATTTTTATCCTCAATCAACTTAAAGAAATTATCCCGGTAAGTGTCTCCTATCGGGATGATTTTATCGCAAATAGAAATCCGGCTACGTTCTATACTTTCAATTTTATCAACTGATACAATGTAAGATTTATGGACTCTGGCAAATCTCCCGGAAGGTAAACTATCTTCCATCTTCTTCATGGGCTGAAGCGTTAAAATTCTCTCAGTCTTTGTGAAAATGGAGATATAGTCCTTCAATCCTTCAATATATAAAATATCGTCAAGGTATATCTTCTGAATCCGATGTTCGGTTTTTACAAAAATGAAGGAATTCAGGGTATTGTCGACAACCTTAACCGCCGGAGTTTGTGGGACCGAATTCTGAATTACATTTTGGACTTTGGTGACCGATTTATAGAATCTATCGAATGCGATAGGTTTAAGCAAATAATCAGCAACGTCGAGATCATAGCCATCAAGTGCGTATTGAGAATAGGCGGTGGTTAATATCACTTTGCACTTCCCCTCAATTATTTTAAGGAATTGAATGCCGGTTAGTTCGGGCATTTGCACATCCAGAAAAACCAGGTCTGCTTCTCCTTTCTGAACGATAGACAAAGCATCAAAAGCACTCGTTGTGGCAGCAACCAGATTCAAAAAAGGAACCTTTTCAATGTAATCTGTAAGGATATCCAGGGCCAGCGGTTCATCATCCACTACGAGGCAGCGTATCATAGGCTAAAGCTACTGAGGTATTCAGTTAAAGTGATGAACGAATATAGGATTTTGGATAAAATAATGCATAGAAAATCAGTATTCATTGTAACTATTAGGAATCAATGTTCGTCTAGTAAGTACACACTTAAATCACATTATGAAAAGTTTAAAATTACACTCATTATTGCTTTCAATACTGGCTCTACAGGCCTGTTCGTCTCAGGTTTACAACAACAAATCATATTTGAAAGCACATAATCTAGCTGGCAAGCGTATTGCTGTTCTGCCTGCAGAAGTGGAGCTAACAGGGAAATTGCCGTCTAATTATTCTTTAGAAAAAAAATATTTAATAGAAGAATCTGAGAGTAAGAGTATACAAAGGCAGATTTTCAGCCAGTATCTATATAAATCCAAGTCTAAAAGCAAGAAAAGCGCTGTCGAATTGATGAATGTTGATCAGATAAACAGTAAGCTTCAGCAAGCCGGCATTAGCATACGCGAATCTTGGAGTATTGATCCTGATAGTTTAGCCAGACTCGTGGGAGCTGATATGGTGTTGAAGATACGGGTCAAGAAAAATCGGATGATGTCTGAATCGGCAGCTTTTGGAATTGGAGTAGCAACAACTGTTTTGGGTAATATCTTAAACAATTCGGACAGAAATAATACATCTGTGGGCACAAGTGCCAAAACCTACAACATGTTTTTTGATGCAACCTTAACAGACGCTGTTTCGCATGTTGTAATTACCAGGTTTTCTCATGAAGGTGCTGCAAGCTGGAACCAAAGTCCGGAACAAATAATTGAGTCCTCGGGCAGGAAGATTGTAAGAAAAGGTGCCGTGTATGCTCAAAATTAAAATCAATAAGAGGATGAAACAATCTATCCTCTTATTAAATTTCTATAAACTCAACCACTTTTCTCTGATAGCCATTTGCTCAGCCGTAGCGTTTTTGTCAACATCAAAGCGATATCTCGCCGAGGTGCTTGCGGTAATTGTTACAGTTACATCCTGAATTATACCATCTCTTGAGATGGTAACTTTAATCTTTTCGCCTACCTTTTTTGATGAAATAGCTTTGGATAAATCAGATCCAGCGGCGTCTGTGGCGCCAGTCATTCGGATGTTATCAATTCCAATAATTTCATCGTTTACACTGATGCCATTATTCCAGGCAGCACTTCCACGAACTACCGAAGTGACGATTACTTTCCCATCTCTTACTGCGGTTGCTGTACCCAGTGTAGGAATTGATTTTCCGGCATTATCGTTGACAAGGTATAGTCCCGCATAACCTAAGTAATTGTTAAAAGCTATGGGTTCTGTGCCATTGATGTATTTGGTATAGATTTCGTTTAATGACTTTCCGGCTATTTTTTCCGCCATAGTTCTAAACTCAGCATCTGTATAACCGCGCTTTTGCTTTTTGTAATACTCATCGTACATGGCTTTCATCACATCGTCTAACCTCCTAGTACCTTTTGTTGAGCCGAGTATTTCGAGGTCTAAAATCAATGCGATCATAGAGCCTTTATCATAATACGATATAGTACTGTTTCTTGAATTTTCGTTCGGGCGATAATATTTGATCCAGGCATCTAAACTCGCTTCACTTACAGATTGAACTCTGTTCCCGGGTTGATTTTCAACAGTGTTAATATCCGAAATAAGTAAATCTAAATATCTTTCGGGCGAGTAAAGGCCTGTACGGCGAAGCATTAAATTGTCGTAATACGCAGTAAATCCCTCAGCAATCCACAAGTTGGTGGTGTAATTTTCATTGCTGTAATCGAATGGACCCAAGGCTTCAGGGCGAAGTCTTTTTACGTTCCAAAGGTGGAAGTATTCGTGCGCCACCAATCCTAAAAAGCTTTTATAACTGTCTTCAACAGAATATCCCTGGCGAATTGCTCCAAGTACGGTAGAGTTTAAATGCTCTAAACCACCCCCTCCGGCAAGGGTATTATGTACAATAAAAACATAACGCTTGTTAGGGTTCTCATTAAAAATAGCAGTTTCTGCGGCGATAATCTTAGACATATCTTCCGTAAGCTTAGCTTTATTATAATTGCCTCCTCCGTACATTGCTACTTCGTGTTTCACGCCTGATGCTTCGAATTCAAAAACATCCTGGTTCCCTACTTCCAAAGGAGAGTCATATAAGACATCAAAGTCAGGGGCGTAAAAAGCGTTGCTTTGTCCTTTGACAGGTTCTAAGCCAGTTGAAATCTTTGTCCAGGTTTTATAAGGTTTTATAGTGACGGTTGAAGGCGATTTAATCATTCCTTCGGGATACATAAACAGTCCGCTTGGGGATAAAAAGGCATGAGAAGCATCAATAAAACTGGTACGTACAGAAAGTTCAAAAGCATAAACCCGGTAACTTACATTAACCGTTTGGTTTTTTGTACCCGTAATGCGCCAGGTATTTTTGTTGATTTTTGAAGATTGGATTTTCGCATTGTTTTTGATTGTAAACCCCTCGACGTTTTTTGCAAATTCCCTTACCAAATAAGATCCCGGCGCCCATACCGGCATGCGTAAATCAATTGAATTGTCTTTAACATTTTTTATGGTCACCTCAACTTCCGCATAATGAGCCAAAGCTTCCGGAAAGGATACGATATAAGAAATATCAGTTTGAGCAAAAGTTTCTTGTGTTGTTGATGCCATAAAGAGGAGGTAAGAAAGAATATAATGCAGGACTTTCTTCATAGGGAAAGATTAGAGATTTGAGACATGAGATGTGAGATCATGTGAGGGATAATGAACGAGGCCACTTAATTATTATTTCAATTTTACCTAAAAATAGTGGGACAGCCAATCCCTACACCACTTAAAAATGTAAAATTTTACTTAGTATAACTAATTCGTCAGTCGCGGCGTTAATTTTGTTCAATCACACCCTATAAATTATTTGCAATTAAGTTCAAATATGAAATATTACAGGCGTCTCATATCTAGTGTCTCAAATCTCACATCTTCTGACAAATTACTTAACACTGGCTTGACTTATTTTTTTGCTGCTTGATATAAATAAGGTGTAATTTGCATGTTTAAACTCCGACTTAGATAGAATGAAACTTAAATACGTCATTTACGCTGTGCTGATAATCGGCTTTGGATCTCTGATAGTTTATAGAATTGCAAAGAATAAAAAAGAGGCATCGGTGGCAGGGTTCATGGGAGGTGCAAAGGGTGGTCCCGGTGGAGGCGAGCGGCCAATGAATGTTAGCGGGGTAATTGTTGCAGCAACCAGTTTCGATAATTCTTTAACCGTTACCGGATCGATAGATGCAAATGAAGAAGTTAGAATTATCAGCGAAGTTTCGGGGATAATTAAGGGCATTTATTTTAATGAAGGATCAAACGTGAGGCGCGGACAAGCCCTGGTTAAAATCGATGATTCTGAGCTAAGAGCTCAATTAGCTCAGACAATAACTAAACAAAACCTTGCTTCAGAAAATGAAAGGCGAGCTAAATTGCTTTTGCAAAAGGAAGCTATAAGTCGCGAAGAATATGATATTGCATCAGCAGAATTTCGCACAGCAAAATCTCAAACGCAGTTAATAAGGGCTCAAATTGCTAAGACGGTAATTAACGCACCCTTTTCGGGGCGAATAGGCCTCAGGGCGGTATCCAAAGGTGAATATGTAACCCCAACAATGCCCATCAGCAACTTAGTAAGCATCAATCCTGTAAAAATATCCTTTTCTGTACCAGAAAAATATTCACGACAAGTAAAGGTTGGAACTACCATAGATTTTACCATTGCAGGTTCAACGCAGGTATATAATGCCAGGGTATATGCTATTGAGCCGCGTATAGAATCGGCCACCCGTACGTTACAGCTTAGAGCAAAGGCAGACAACCCTTCCGGTTTATTAATTCCCGGTTCATTTGCGAGTATTTCCCTGCCATTGTCAACAATTGAAGATGCGCTTTTAGTTCCAACTCAAGCCATAGTTCCGGTACAAGACGGCAAAAAGGTTTTTGTGACCGATAGCGGAAAGGTTAAGGAGGTGATGGTGGAAACATCTACGCGTACCAAGGAGTCTATCCTGGTAACATCTGGACTGAAACCCGGCGACACAGTGCTGACTACAGGTGTTATGAGTTTGAAGGAAGGTGGAAAAGTGAAAGTGAAAATAGAGAACAGGAAGGCAGTTTTATGAGTTTATCAACCACTAGTATAAAGCGACCGGTTTTTACCATTGTAGTCAACCTGATGTTGATCCTCTTTGGCGTGATCGGCTATACTTTTTTAGGGATCAGGGAATTCCCATCTATAGATCCTGCAATTGTATCGGTTAGAACCAGTTACTCTGGAGCTAACGCTGATATTATAGAATCGCAAATAACCGAACCTTTAGAAAAAGCCATTAATTCTATTGATGGAATCCGCAATATCACCTCATCCAGCAACCAGGGAACCAGCAATATCACTATTGAGTTTAACCTTGATAAAAATTTGGAGGAAGCCGCAAACGATGTGCGCGATAAAGTTTCCCAGGCCATTCGGAACTTGCCCGACGATATCGATTCGCCGCCGGTAGTGTCTAAAGCCGACGCCGATTCTGACCCAATCATTAGTATGACCGTGAGAAGCAGTACGCGTGATCAGCTACAGCTTAGTGATTATGCCGAGAACGTTTTGTCGCAGCGCTTTCAAACTATTCCAGGTGTGAGTAGTGTTCAGATCTGGGGCCAAAAACGCTATTCGATGCGCTTATGGCTGAGCCCGGATAAGTTAGCTTCATACGGACTTACTGTTGCCGACGTTCGTGATGCATTGAATCGTCAAAATATTGAACTTCCATCTGGAAAGGTAACGGGTGCAAATACGGAACTCGTTGTAAAGACTTTGGGGAATCTTTCGAACCAGGAAGAATTCAATAACCTCATCGTAAAATCTGACGGAGATAAAATCATTCGCTTTAGTGATATAGGCACCGCTGAGCTTGGGCCAGAAAACTTAGAAACTCAAATGACCGAATCGGGGCAACCGATGATTGGGATGGCAATAGTGCCACAGCCGGGAACCAATTACCTTGAGATCTCTGGAAAATTCTACAATGAATACGAAAAATTAAAAAAAGAAGCACCTAAAGATCTGCAACTGGATATTGCGATGGATAATACGTTGTTCATCAAAAAATCTGTAACTGAAGTCGCCGAAACAATTTTAATCGCGCTTATACTGGTTATCCTCATCATCTATCTGTTTTTCAGGGATTGGGGAATCGCATTCCGTCCGTTAATTGATATCCCGGTTTCCCTGATAGCCACGTTTTTCATCATGTATCTCTGTGGTTTTTCTGTAAATGTGCTTACGTTATTAGCTATTGTACTGGCCACCGGTTTAGTGGTTGATGATGGTATCGTGGTAACCGAGAATATTTACAAAAAAGTAGAAGAGGGCATGTCGCCGATTGAAGCGGCGATTAAAGGCTCAAATGAAATTTTTTTAGCAGTAATCTCCATCTCAATCACACTAGCAGCGGTATTCCTACCAGTTATATTCCTGGA
This sequence comes from Pedobacter sp., assembly GCA_036388375.1. Classification (GTDB taxonomy): domain Bacteria; phylum Bacteroidota; class Bacteroidia; order Sphingobacteriales; family Sphingobacteriaceae; genus Paradesertivirga. The sequence continues at coordinate 26,935 of DASVRX010000157.1, forward strand.
AGGATTTGTTGGCCGTTTGTTCAGGGAGTTTGGTGTCGTCATCGGGGCCGCGGTTTTGATCTCCGCTTTCGTGTCCCTAACGCTAACCCCAATGCTTAATGCTTATTTGATGAAAGGCGGTAAGCAGAAAAAGTCCAAATTCTATACGGTTACTGAGCCTTACTTCCAGAAAATGAATTCGGGTTATGGCGATGCTTTAGCTGGTTTTATGAAAAGGCGTTGGATTAGTTTTCCCATCATTTTAGCTTGTCTTGGTTTAACTGTGCTGTTTTACAAATTTCTTACCAAGGAAACAGCTCCCCTCGACGATCGAAGCATGCTTCGATTATCAATCTCCGCACAGGAAGGTGCTTCGTACGATTATACTAACCGCTTTATGGCCGAGCTAACTCAGGTATTGAACGATTCTGTACCCGAAAAACAGGTAACCCTGGTAATAACGTCGCCAGGTTTTGCAGGTTCCGGGGCTGTTAATAGTGGTATGGTTCGATTGGGTTTAAAGCAACCGGAAGACAGAGATCGCTCTCAAAAGGAAATCGCCGACCACCTTACTAAGATCACTAAAAAGTATTCTGAAGCACGAATCCAGGTTGTCCAACAGCCTACCATATCGGTAAACAGGCGGGGCGGACAACCCATACAGTACATTATTCAGGCTCCCAACTTCGAAAAGCTGCGCGAGAAAATTCCGTTGTTTCTGGAGGCTGCAACCCAGGATCCAACCTTTTCCATGGTAGATGCGAATTTAAAATTCAATAAGCCTGAGATTAACATTACGATCAATCGTGAGAAGGCGCAAAGTCTTGGTATTTCGGTTATCGATGTTGCGCAAACGCTTCAACTCTCTTTAAGCGGACAGCGTTTTGGTTATTTTATGATGAATGGGAGGCAGTATCAGGTTATCGGTCAATTTGAAAAGGCAGATCGCGATGACCCGCTAGATTTAACCTCATTATTTGTGCGAAGTAAAACCGGGCAGTTAATTCAGCTTGATAACCTGGTTACGATGGAAGAACGCAGCAGTCCGCCACAGATTTATCATAACAACAGGTATCTATCGGCTACCATTTCTGCAGGTCTGGCTCCCGGCCGAAGTATTAGCGATGGAATTGAAGCTATGGATAAGATCAGCGAAAAGGTGTTGGATGATACTTTTTCTACCGATTTAGCCGGAGAATCCCGTGATTTTGTTGAGAGTAACTCGAATACTGCTTTTGCATTTGGACTGGCATTGATACTAATTTATTTAATTCTGGCCGCCCAATTTGAAAGCTTTGTAGATCCGTTTATCATTATACTTACGGTCCCAATGGCTGTAGCCGGAGCCATGTTTTCTTTATGGCTTTTTGGCCAAACCTGGAATATCTTTAGCCAGATCGGAACAATCATGCTTATAGGGCTGGTCACGAAGAATGGAATATTAATTGTGGAATTTGCCAACCAGTTGCGGGAACAGGGAAAACCGAAAATGGAGGCTATTTTAGAAGCTTCCGAAGCAAGGTTAAGACCGATTTTAATGACCAGTCTGGCTATTGCACTTGGTGCCTTACCTATTGCCATGGCCTTAGGAGCGGCGTCACAAAGCCGGATGGGAATGGGTGTAGTGATTGTTGGCGGTACTATTTTTTCTTTAGTGCTTACCTTATTTGTAATTCCCGCTGTTTATTCGCTATGGTCTAAGGAGAGGAAACATCACCCGGAGTTTGATAGAATAAAAGAGTTTGAAGAAGAACCTGTGGGCGCTCATTAGTGTATGAAAGATTTTAGAAGTAATTTCTTGTTTTTGTTTTTTTTCGCGCTGGCGCCGGTTTGTTTTGCGCAGGACGTGCTTACTCTTCAGGAAGCAATAGAATTGACGCTGAAGAATAATTATAATATTCAAATCTCGAGAAATAGTGTAGAGATCGCTGAGAGGAATGTTAGTCGTGCCAATGCCGGGATGATCCCAGCTGTTACAGGTAATCTCACTAACAACAATAGCATACAAAATAGTACTCAAACCCGCGCTACCGGAGAAGTTACCGAAAGGAATAATGCCCGGGCAAGCAACTTAAATTATGGGGTGGGTTTAAACTGGACAGTATTCGATGGGTTCAGGATGTTTGCACGATATGATCAGTTGAAGGAGCTTCAAAAGCAGGGCGAAGCAAATCTGCAGCTTAGTGTGGTCTCAACGGTTAGCAACGTAATGGAGCGTTATTTCGATTTGGTGCAACAACAGCTACAGCTTAAGGCTTTTGATACTGCCGTAGTGATATCCCGTTTACGAGTAAAAACTGCACAAACACGTTTTGATGTTGGTAAAGCCGCACGTTTGGAAGTATTAAATGCCCAAGTAGATTTTAATACTGATACAACAAATTTTTTAAATCAGCAGGTATTATATAGAAACGCACAAATTGCTTTAAATGAGGTTATGGCAAGGGATGTGACTATTCCTTTTAGAGTGTCATCAGGTTTTGAGATTAATGAGAATATCAATTTTTTGGAGGTATCTAATTTGGCTTTGCAACAAAATCCGGATTTGCGTGCCGTGTTAATTAGTCGAAGAATTGCTGAATTAGACCTGAAGCAAGTAAGAGCAAACCGATTTCCGGTTATAAATCTAAATAGCGGCTACAATTTTAATCGCTCAACTTCGCCGCTTGGTTTTGCTACATTAAATACTGGTAGAGGGTTTAATTATGGTTTAAATGCATCAATAAATATTTTCAACGGATTCCTGCAGCGCAGGGATGAAAAAAACTCAGAGGTTTTAATACGGAATGCCGAATTAGATTACCAAAGGGTCAATCAAAGTGTAAAGGCTCAGCTCGCCAGTTCTTACCAGACGTATCTAACGAGTCTGAGTTTAGTAAAGCTCGAAGAGAATAATCAAAAAATCGCCAGTCAGAATTTAGATATTACACTTACCCGTTACCGTTTGGGAACCATAACTCAAGTTGAAATACGTGATGCACAGCTAAATTATCTAAACGCTACGGTTCGCTTAAATAACTCGAGGTACCAGGCCAAGTTGGCAGAAATATCATTAAGGGAAATTTCTGGTTCGATAAACCTATAATTTAAATAATATTTATAGTTTTATATAACATTATATTGCGGGAGTGCGTAAATAAGAACATATAGCTTGGTTAAAACCTTGTATGGAAGACAATAAATTCAGATCCGTATTACTTATTGATGATAGTTACGTAGATAATCTTATTAACCGTAAAATGCTTGAGGCAAGTAAGTTTGCCGATAACATTACCGTCATTGATTCTCCTTTAAAAGCTATAACACATCTTAAAGATTCCGCAAAAGATGGTTCCTTGCCTGAAGTGATTTTTCTTGATATCCGAATGCCGGAAATGGATGGGTTTGAATTTCTTGAAACTCTAAATGCCATGCCTGAGGTAAGAGAAGCGCAGGTAAAAATTTATATGTTATCTTCGTCTCTTGATCCTGATGATATAAAGCTTATCGGGAATAATGAGTTGGTAGCAAAATTTATCAGTAAGCCGCTTACCGAAAAAATATTGAACGAGATTGAATAATGATTCTTGTAGCCGACGGCGGTTCTTCAAAAGTAGATTGGATAATAATCAAAGACGGCGCCGAACGAATTGAGTTCAGTACAAAAGGGATAAATCCTTTTTTTGTCAGCGAGAAAGAAATCTGCAAGCTTCTGGCCGGATATGATGAGGTTCAGCAATACAATTCAAAAATAAAAGAAGTTCATTTCTTTGGTGCAGGATGTTCCAGTCCTGATAAGAGAGAAATCGTTTCAAACGGTTTATCCAAAGTGTTTTCAAAAGCTTTCATTAATGTTGAAGATGATGTCCTTGGAGCAGTTTATGCTACCTGCGGAACGAGCAAAGGCTTCACCTGTGTATTAGGTACAGGGTCTAATATTGCTTTCTTCGATGGAGAGGAGGCGCATTACGGCACCTATGGTATGGGCTTCATTCTTGGAGATGAAGGCTCCGGAGCTTACTTTGGAAAAAAATTAGTCACCTCTTACCTCTATGGTTTGATGGCCCCCGGATTAAAAAGGGCATTCGAGACCATTTATCAGATCGATAAAGAGTCAATTATCGAAAACGTTTACCAGAAACCTTCACCCAATATTTATCTGGCCTCATATTCCCGGTTCATGTACAAACATCGGAATGATAAATTAATTCGGTCAATTCTATATGAAGGCTTTGAAGAATTTGCAAAAAGCCATATTCTTCGCCAACCCGGATGCCATTCTTACCCTTGTCATTTTGTGGGGTCAATAGCTTATTTCTTTCAGGATGTTTTAGCTGAGGTTTGTACAATGCATGAAATTAAACTAGGAAAAGTAGTTGCAAGTCCTATCCTCGGTTTAACCGAATATATCCTTCAAAGATCAGTTTAATCATTCGCGCTAACACCAGCAATCTTCAATTACCTTGATAACAAATTTGGTTTTATAATTTGCTAAATATATCTTCGTATTAATACATGCAAGACTATACCAGCTATAACTGGTGTGGTCTTGTTTGTTTTTTATACCGTTTAAACAGAAAGTGAGTCATGGCAGAGGTAACATATTATACCAAAGAAGGAATAGAGAAACTTAAAGAAGAATTACATTATTTAAAGACTGAAGGCAGATCGCAAATTGCTAAAGCAATTGCCGAAGCCCGGGATAAAGGCGATCTATCTGAGAACGCAGAATATGATGCGGCGAAAGAAGCACAAGGTTTGCACGAAGCTAAGATTGCCAAATTATCAGAGTCGCTTTCAAGCGCTCGCTTGATAGATGAATCAAAATTAGATACATCGAAAGTACTGGCACTTTCTATTGTAAAGATCAAGAACATCAAGAATGGAGCTGCAATGACTTATCAATTGGTTTCGGAGACTGAGGCGGATTTAAAGGGAGGCAAAATATCCGTAAAGTCACCTATCGCGAAAGGTCTGCTTGGAAAATCAGTTGGCGATAAAGTGGAGATAGCAGTACCTGCCGGGAAAATGGAGTTTGAAATTTTAGAGATTTCCAGATAATGCCATCAATATTTTCAAAAATCGTATCTGGCGAAATACCTGCATACAAGGTTGGGGAAACAGACGACTTTTTGGCTTTCCTGGACGTGAATCCCTTGGTAAAAGGACATGTGTTGGTAATTCCAAAAATGGAAGTCGATTATATTTTTGATTTGGATGATGATCTGTATCTGGGTTTGCAGTCTTTTGCTAAAAAAGTCGCGGTCGGAATAAAGAAAGCAATTCCCTGTTTGCGTGTAGGGGTAGCGGTTATCGGACTTGAAGTGCCTCATGCCCATATACATTTGGTTCCGATGAAGGGGATGGACGATTTGAATTTCTCCAGACCAAAGTTGAAGTTAACAGCAAACGAATTTGAGCAAGTAGCGGCAGCTATTTCTAAAGAGCTAACTAACTAATTTTTGGCTTGCCCGTTGTCATGACAGCGGGAGCCAATCTTTTTTCATTATCCTTAACAAAAGCACCCCATCCCGAATAACTTTTACTACCTCCCGTATTGCCTACCCGCTGAAATGAGTGGCATACCGCAACTGCAAGTCCATCCGTAGCATCTAAAAATTGTGGTGTTTCAGTAAATTTTAACAGTGTTTGGAGCATAGCTGCTACCTGTTCTTTTGTAGCATTACCATTACCCGTTATAGATTGCTTTATTTTTCTCGGGGCGTATTCAAAAATGGGAATGTTTCTTGAAAGAGCAGCGGCCATCGCAACACCCTGCGCCCTCCCAAGTTTAAGCATCACCTGGATGTTTTTTCCGTAAAAAGGAGCTTCAATAGCCAAACAATCCGGATGATATTCATCAATCAGAGCTACCGTTTTTTCGAATATGCGTTTTAGTTTTAATGGGTGATCGTCAAGGTGGTCAAGCTTAACGATTCCAAGGTTAATCATCTCTACCTTTTTTTTCACCTCCTTCACAAGTCCATAGCCCATTACCGAAGTTCCGGGATCTATTCCAAGAATAATTCGCTCCTTCGAGGTGTCGAGATTCATTTAGTAAAATTAAGAAAACGGTTTACAAAAGCTATCCTGATTGATGAATAGGTTTTTTGTAACATTGCATGAAATTTCTGTACTTGACTAACCACGTTAAAAAGACAATAAACACTATCATAAAAGTCAGCATACTTCTGTGTGCAACCGTTTTTATTTATTATAAACTCAGTAGTAATAAAAACCTGGAGAACTTTGAGCGTCTGATGGAAAGCATTTCAAAGGAAAAAGCTTATAGTATATTATTGCTGGTTTTTGCATTGATGCTTTTAAATTGGTTTTTGGAAGCTCTTAAATGGCAATTTTTGGTACGGCCAATTAAGCAGATAAGTATTTGGTCGTCGGTGGAGTCGGTTTTTTGCGGTTTAACATTAGCGGTCTTTACGCCAAACCGAATAGGCGAGTATGGTGGAAGGATTTTCTTTTTACCTGCCAATAAGCGGGTGTTTGGTGCCATTGCTATGGGAGTGGGTTCTATTGCCCAAATGGTGATTACCAATATTCTTGGGGCTGTGGCAATGTTATGGTTTATCCGGCAGTATTTAGATCTGAATATCTTGCTTTTTTACGGGCTTTGCATCCTCGCTGTTATTTATTGCCTGTTTTTTTTGCTGTTATATTTTAATATCAGTTTCCTGCTAGCCGTATTGAACAGCATTAAGTTCCTGAAAAAGTATAGGCGATTCTTTCAAATATTAGCCCGTTATCACCTTAAAGAACTAAATACGGTTTTCTTGTATAGCGCCTTAAGATTCCTTGTATTTACTTCTCAGTACTGTTTGATTATTAATTTATTAGTGCCCGAAATCGCACTTTTTCAAATGATCATGATGATTCTTATCCTTTTCTTTATTCAATCTGCGCTACCCTCTTTGGATTTGTTTGATGTTGGCATAAGAGCTATGATTGCGACATATCTCTTCCGTTTTATAACAGCGAACGAAGTTGCGATTATGGCTGCAACGGCATCTATTTGGTTTGTAAATCTTATTATTCCTGCTATTTTAGGCACTGCATTCGTCTTTAAACTCAATTTCTTTGATAGTCGCCGCAATTAGTTTTCTCACATTAGTATTAACGTTTTTTTACGCCGCGGCCGTACTCTATTTTAGATTTGGTTGGATGAGGATTAATGTGGCTGAAATTCCATCGAAACCGCCGGTTACGAAGTTGAGTGTATTAATTGCCGCTCGTAATGAAGAGAATAAAATCGCTTTAACTATTGAAGATATCCTAAAGCAAAACTATCCTAAACACCTTTTGGAGATCATTATCATTGATGATCACTCCACGGATAGAACCGCCGAAATAATTTCAGGCTATTCAAACGATGGTGTTAAACTTATCAGGTTAAATGAATCTGCCGCTTTAAACTCTTATAAAAAGAAGGCAATTAGCGAGGCTATTAAACAAGCAACGGGCGAATTGATCATAACGACCGATGCTGATTGTAGAATGGAAACAAATTGGCTGGCAACTATTGTGGCGCAATACGAACTTCATCAGTATAAACTAATCTCCTCTCCCGTAGTCTTTTTCGAGGAAAAAAGTTTTTTCGAACACCTGCAAACCTTAGAGTTTTTATACCTCATCGGTTTAGGAGCAGCTACTATTGGTACTAAAGCTCCTTCAACCTGTAATGGGGCTAACCTGGCTTATAAAAAAGATGTGTTTAACGAGTTGGATGGTTTTAAAGGGATAGACGAGCTCGCTTCTGGCGATGACGAACTGTTTCTTCACAAAGTTGCTTCGAGATACCCTGATGATATTGGCTTTTGTAAATCTTACGATGCCCTGGTTTATACCCATGCAAAACCTAATCTTAAAGAATTTATAAGTCAGAGGAAAAGGTGGGCATCAAAAAGCACAAAGTATAAAGACAAAAAGATAGTTGTTCTGGGAGTAAGCATCTGGTTATTTAATGTGCTTGTCATCTTAACAGCTGGTTTGAGTATTTTTTCTGTTACGTCTGTAGCAGTCCTCGGTTATGTTTTGCTTATAAAATGCATTGCCGAACTACTTTTCCTTTTTCCGGTTACAAGTTTTGCTAAGCGAAAAGAGTTACTGGCCTATTTGCCATTGCTGACTTTCATTCACACCATTTATATTGCTTATATTGGTATTGCAGGGAATTCGGGGAAATATATCTGGAAAGACCGACTCGTAAAATAATTACAAAAAAGTCATACAGAAACTGTTTAATTATTACATTTAGCCTAATTGAACCAATTAGTTTTGGAAGCGTTTAAAAGCAACTCTAAAAGTCCTGAAGAAAACGATCTTATTCAGTTGCTGCTTAAGCGGCAGGCTGAATTAAATGCCTTACTTGAAGTTACTCTAGCTATCAATAAAAACAGCGCTGCATCAGTGCTTTATGAAATGCTGGAAGTAGTTTTAAAGGTAAACCTGAATGTAGGTAAAATGCGCCTTGTAATTAAAGACGAGCAGCAATTTTCCTGTGTTTCGCGATTTGGCGGAACTTACGAAAACGCAAAGATCCTTCAACAGATTTGTAAGGAGCTTGAAGTAACAAAAACTATTATCTCCCTTTCTAACCATCAAGATGCCATGTTGAGTGAATATGATTTCTTTGTTCCCGTAAGGCACAAAAGAAACACACTTGCATTTGTACTCATTGGAGATTTCCATACCAAACCGGAACTTGTAAGTCATGAGCTGAACTTCATTCAGACTCTTATAAATATTATTATCGTTGCTTTAGAAAATAAGAAGCTATTTAAAGAGCGTGTTCAGCGTGAGCGTTACCAGCGGGATATGGAACTTGCGAGCGAAGTACAAAGCATGCTCGTCCCTTTGCAACTACCCAAAAGCGACCGGTTTGAAATTGCGGCTACCTATCTTCCTCACGAAAATATTGGCGGTGATTACTTTGATTTTATTCGCCTTAATGAGCACGAGTTTATTTGGTGCATTGCCGATGTATCTGGAAAAGGTATTTCGGCTGCCCTGCTTATGGCAAACCTGCAGGCCAGTTTAAGAGCCTGGGCATCGGTAGAAAGCAGTATGGAAAAAGTAATTTCCAAACTCAATGAAATTGTAACTTATAATACACATGGCGAGCGCTTTATCACCTTGTTTTTAGGCCGGTATAATGAACTTACACGCGAAATGCAGTTCGTAAATGCTGGTCATAATTCTCCTATTTTAATTACTGATGATGGCTTTAGGTTCCTTCAGGAAGGAACTACCTTATTAGGCACTTTTGATACCTTACCCTTTGTAAATACCGGTAGGCTAACACTACCTCCTAATTCGTTAATTTTTAACTACACGGATGGGTTAATCGAAAGTCCGGACGAAGATGTATTCATATCTGAGGAAGAATTAGTGCATTATCTGCAGCTTCACAGGAATGTTCCGGTTGAGATTATCAATAAAAGTATTCTTTCAAACATTCAAACATCGCGTAAAGCGAAAATGAGTTCAGATGATATTACTTTGTTGTCGATAAAAATCCTTTAATGTTAGCAATTAAGGTTTGCAATCTTTTCCTAAACCTGTAAATTTGGTAACCGGTTTATTCAGTTTTTGGATTGGCTATCAAATACAACAAGTGTGATGTTAAATCCCATTAATCTTTTGAGCGTGCCCCTTTGGGTCGGGCTATGCGCTGCAAGTCCTCGCCATTCGTGCCTCATGGCTGTGGGCTTTTCGCTTCTATCCCTCACGCAACTGTCAAAACACCTTTAACAATACACCAGATGCTTTTCCCATTTTATCAGAAAGAGTTTGTAGAGGCGGGATGCGATGAAGCGGGAAGAGGCTGTTTGGCCGGTCCGGTGTTTGCCGCGGCGGTAATCTTGCCTATAAATTTCAAGCATAAACTACTTACAGATTCTAAACAGCTTTGTGAAGAAGATCGTTACGCTATGCGTAAAGTGATTGAGAAGAAAGCAATTGCCTACGCCGTAGCACAGGTTTGCCATGAGGAGATAGATCGCATTAATATTTTAAACGCTTCTTTTTTGGCCATGCACAAAGCGCTCGATCAGTTAACGGAAGAATTTGGCTTTATCCTCATTGACGGCAATCGATTCAAGAAGTACAATGAAGTTCCTCACGAGTGCATCATAAAAGGCGATGGAAAATACTTCTCTATAGCGGCCGCTTCGATTCTGGCAAAAACCTACCGGGATGATTTTATGAAGAATATCGCTCATCTTCATCCCGAGTATGAATGGACAAGTAATAAAGGTTATCCAACAATCAAACACCGCGAAGCGGTATTGAAACATGGCTTTTCACCCTATCACCGTCGCACCTTCCGGGTAACCGATCCTCAGTTAGATCTATTTAAGCAAACATCCGAAGAAACCGATCTTATCGCCGTCTAGTTCCCCATTTTTCTCTATTTTTGGTTTTCTCATTCAAAACATGAAGAATACCGCCTTAACACAAAAGCATATCTCATTAGGTGCTAAAATGGTTCCTTTTGCAGGATATAATATGCCTGTTCAGTACGAAGGAATTAACGTCGAACATCACGCAGTAAGGACTTCAGTAGGTGTCTTTGATGTTAGCCATATGGGTGAGTTTATACTCAAGGGCGATAAGGCACTCGATCTTATTCAACAAGTTACCTCAAATGACGCCTCAAAACTGATTGATGGGAAAGTACAATACTCTTGTCTGCCTAATACAACCGGTGGCATAGTCGACGATTTACTGGTTTATCGCATCGATGCAAAAACATATATGCTGGTGGTTAATGCCTCAAATATTGAGAAAGACTGGAACTGGATTTCATCGTACAATACCTATGGCGTTGACATGAAAGATATTTCTGAACGCACTTCGTTGCTAGCTATCCAAGGTCCAAAATCCGTGGAAACTTTACAAAAGCTTACCGAGATCGATTTAGCGACAATGGAGTATTATTCTTTTAAGAAAGGAACCTTTGCGGGAATTGATAATGTGCTAGTATCGGCCACAGGTTACACCGGTGCAGGCGGATTTGAAATTTATTTTGATCATCAACATTCGGAAGTAATTTGGGATGCAATTTTTAACGCTGGTGCGGATGTTGAAATTAAACCTATTGGCCTTGCCGCACGCGATACACTTCGTTTAGAGATGGGTTTTTGCCTTTACGGGAACGACATCAATGATACCACATCGCCCATCGAAGCCGGTTTAGGCTGGATAACGAAGTTCAATAAAGATTTTGTAAATAAGGAAGCCCTCGAACATCAAAAGAAAGCGGGTGTCGCAAAAAAACTCGTTGGGTTTGAATTAATTGATCGTGGCATTCCCAGGCATGATTACCAAATTTTAGATTCTAATGGGAATGTGATTGGAATTGTTACTTCCGGAACGCAGTCGCCCTCGTTGCAAAAGCCCATTGGAATGGGATACGTCAAAACCGAGTTTGCTCTCGAGGGAACGGATATTTACATAAGCATCAGGAATACTCCGGTAAAGGCCCGGGTGGTAAAGATGCCTTTTCACAAAGCATAAGCATGTCTAAAATAGTAGCTCTTAAGTCAGATAAATTAAAAATTGAAGTTTGTTTATCTCCAGCGCTGTTGCCGCTTTATAAGCTTGAAAACAGCATTGTGGTGGTTATCGACATCTTCAGGGCAACTACTTCTATTTGCTACGGAATAGAAAACGGTGCCGATGCGATTATTCCGGTATCCCAGGTTGAAGAGTGTGCCGCATATCACGGTGCCGGGTATTTGCTTGCCGCAGAGCGTGATGGTGAAGTTGTTCAAGGTTTCGATTTCGGGAACTCGCCTTTTGCTTATACTCCTGAGAAAGTTGCCGGCAAAACCGTAGTTCTAACAACTACAAACGGTACTCACGCCATTCAGTTATCACGCAGCGCAAAGCGAATTGTAATCGGTTCATTTTTAAATTTAAGTGCACTGTCTGATTGGTTGAAAGAGGAGCACGAAAATATCATACTGGTTTGTGCCGGCTGGAAAAATAACTTCAACCTTGAAGACACTATTTTCGCTGGTGCAGTGGTAAATAAGCTTAAAGACAATCAATATATTTTGGATGATTCATCAATAGCTGCTGAAGACTTATATTTACTGGCAAAGGATGATTTAGGTAAGTTTCTTTCCAAAAGCTCCCACAGCGATCGCCTAAAAAAGCTGGGTATTGAGGAAGATATTGCTTTTTGTTTACGTGTGGACGAAACAAGTGCTATACCGGTGCTTGAAGGTGACAAACTGGTAAAGCTGTAGCCGCTATTTTAATTTCTCATTATTCCTGTGCCTATCTGCATCCCGGATGTTTTTCTTTTCCAAATTTTTCTCCAGTGCTTCAGTAAGGTCAATACCCGTTTGGTTGGCAAGGCAGATTAATACGAATAACACATCTGCCATTTCATCGCCCAAATTCACTTCCTTATCAGATTCTTTGAAAGATTGTTCGCCGTATTTGCGCGACATGATGCGGGCTACTTCACCTACTTCTTCCATTAGGATGGCGGTGTTGGTAAGTTCGTTAAAATAGCGGATGCCGGTGGTGTTAATCCATTGGTCGACTAGGGTTTGTGCTTGTTTGATGGTCATGCTGTTTAGCTGAAGAGACACGAATTTTAATACACGAATTGCACGAAGCTATGAATATTAAAATAGTACTCTTTTGAATTTTAGTGATGGCTCGCCGAAGTTGATTATGATACCAAGTTTTAAGCCTGAAGCTTTTAAGTAATTTATTGTTTGAGTTACAAAGGGATTGCCGATGTATGGCGTAGCTTTAATCTCAAGAATTATAGATTCATATACAATGAAGTCTGCTCTAAATGTTGGTCTTAAGAGCTGGTTCTTATAATATATTTTAAATTGCTTTTCCTTCTCAAAGTGTATATCCTCCTTTTGAAACTCTAATTCAAGGGCACTGGTATAAACGACTTCCTTAAAGCTATGTCCTAAAGCTTTATGTACTTCGAGGCAACAACCTATGATATTATACGACTCTTGTTTAAAAACTATATCAGTCACTTAGTGTAATTCGTATTCGTGCTTTATTTATTCGTGAATCTATCAATATTTAGTGATTCTCCTTATCCTTAGTATCTATAATAATTGTTACCGGCCCATCATTGAGTAATTCGATTTTCATATCTGCGCCGAAGATGCCAGCTTGAGGTATTTGACCTGTGAGTTTTTCCAATTCTAAAATCATTTGATCGTACATTGGGATAGCTTTTTCTGGTTTTGCTGCGCGTATAAAGCTAGGCCGATTGCCTTTTTTCGTTTGAGCAAATAACGTGAATTGGGAGATGAGAAGAATTTGGCCGTTAATATCCAAAACGGATTTGTTCATCAAACCATTTTCATCGCCGAAGATGCGCATATTCACAATCTTTTGAGCCAGCCAGGTAAGGTCTTCTATTGTATCCGAGTCTTCAATCCCAACGAAAACAAGAAGGCCTGAATCGATTTTTCCTGTGATCTTTTGATCAACTGTACAGGAGGCTTGGGAAACGCGTTGGATTACTGTTCTCATATTTTGTAGCCACGAAGACGCTAAGGCACTAAAAAGAGTAAAACTTCGCGACTTTGTGTCTTTGTGGCCAAATCAAGCTCTTGTATCATTCCCATGAAAAATACTTAAATAGCTCTCATATCTTGAAATTTCTATCTCGCCTTCTTGTACCGCTTCTATCACATTGCAGCCCGGCTCATTAACGTGGCGACAGTTATGAAACCTGCATTCATTTAAACGTTCCCTTATCTCGGGAAAGAAATGCCCGAGCACTTGAGGTTCAATATCAAATACGCCTAGCTCTCTTATTCCGGGAGTATCAATCAGATAGCCGCCCTGTGGGAGATCATGCATTTCTGCAAATGTTGTGGTGTGCTGGCCTTTATCGCTCCAATCCGATACGGCTCCTGTTTTTAATTCCTTATCAGGGATTAAAGCGTTGATCAAAGTTGATTTCCCTACTCCTGAGTGGCCGCTAAAGAGCGTGACTTTATCTTTCAGCAAACCTTGGATTTGTTCCATGTTGGTTCCTTCAACGGCAGAAACTTTATAGCAAGGGTAGCCGATATTTTGATAAATACCCTCATATTCCGCCAGTACTTCCATGCCCTCATCACTGAATAGATCGAGTTTGTTGAAGATTAAGCCAGCCGGGATATCATAAGCTTCGGCGGTAACGAGGAAGCGGTCTATAAAGCCTAAGGATGTTCGGGGAGAGGCTAGCGTGACAATTAAGAATGCCTGATCGAGGTTGGCAGCGATGATTTGAGATTGCTTGGAAAGATTTATCGATTTACGGATGATATAATTTTTCCTTGGCTCCAGTTTTACAATTACGCCGGTACTTTGATCGGGTTCCATTTCGATCGTAACTCTATCGCCTACCGCAATAGGGTTTGTGGTCCGGATGTCTTTGATGCGAAATTTGCCTTTAATACGGCATTCGATCATCTCGCCGGCATCGTTTACAACCTGGTACCAGCTTCCTGTAGACTTTGTGACTAAACACCTCATTGATTGGTAAAGGTATAAAATTGCTAAACTCCCGAAAAGTTTTGAACTTTTTGGAGAGTTGTATCCTCCTACGAAGAACTGCAGAACATTTCTAAACCTGATGGAACGGAAAGCCCGAAGCGGGATGACCGGCGCGTAAGGCGGACTTGGAGAGACAGCAGGGCTGAATTTCCACAAGGAAGCAACTTGCTTTCCAAAAAATTATCATTTGGTTTGTTAATCTAAATTTTTACTGCTTACTTTACGCCCGAATTAAAAAATTAATGAACAAGTATATTTATACCATGATTACGATTACCACCACCACGCTAGGTTTAGCTGGAGGAAGTTCGGATATGGTGTAACTTAAACATAAAAAAGGAAACCAAAAAACGCCTTCCTCCGCTAAGGGGAAGGCGTTTTTTGTTAAAAATCACGGTTAATGAAGGTCTTAAAATTCGGTGGTACTTCAGTAGGTTCGGTTGATAGTATCCGTACACTGATTGAAATTCTAAAGCGCGAAAAGTCTGAGCGTAAAAGTCCGGTTGTGGTGCTCTCTGCTATGAGCGGCGTTACCAATCTGCTTGTTTCGATGGCGGATAAAGCGGCGAAGGGCGAAGATGTTTCTGCTTTCTTGACGGAATTGGAAGATCGCCATTTTGATGTGATCAAGGCTTTGCTCGAAGTGCCTCGTCAGAACCCGGTTTTTACCAAGCTAAAATTGTACTTCAACCAACTCGAAGACTTGCTTCAAGGCATTGCCAGCTTGCAGGAGTTGACGCCGAAAACGCGCGATTTAGTTTTAAGCTATGGGGAGCGCTGCTCGACTTTTATGGTGAGTAAAATTGCCGAGCAATATCTTGGAGAAGTGGTTTATGCCGATGCTTCTGAACTGATTAAAACCGATAGCTCGTTTGGTAATGCACGAATTCAAACCGAGGTTTCAGAGTTATTGATCCGTAATTTTTATCAGGAAAATGCCGGTAAGCTGATTTTTGTTACCGGTTTTATTGCCAGTAACGATGAAGGTAAGATCACCACACTTGGTCGGGGTGGAAGCGATTATACTGCTGCTATTATAGGCTCTGCCTTAAATGCCGAAGAAATAGAGATTTGGACAGACGTGAACGGTATGATGACTGCTGATCCGAGAATGGTGAAAAAAGCGTTTCCTTTGAAAGAGCTTTCATACACCGAGGCGATGGAGCTTTCGTACTTCGGTGCGAAGGTAATTTATCCGCCAACCATGATTCCGGCGTTTTTGAAAAAGATTCCGATTGTAATCAGGAATACATTTGAGCCCGATTTTGTAGGAACCGTAATCCGTCATGATTGTCGTGAAGCAGATCATCCGATAAAGGGTATTTCGTCAATAAACGAAATTAGTGTACTTAATCTGCAGGGGAGTGGAATGGTTGGAAAGGCAGGTTTCAGCGGCCGTTTATTTTCATTACTTTCCAGGGAACAGATCAATATCATTCTGATCACGCAATCATCTTCTGAGCATAGTATTACGTTTGCGGTTCATCCTGCGGATGCAGTTCGAGCCAAGCGGTTAATTGAGCAGGAGTTTGAGTTGGAGCTTGAAGCGAAAAAAGTTGAATGCCCTGAAATTGAGGAAGATCTTGCGGCGCTGGCTATTGTGGGTGAGAATATGAAGCAAACTCCGGGGATTTCCGGAACGCTTTTTCATGCCTTAGGTAGAAATGGTGTGAATGTAAGAGCAATCGCTCAGGGTTCATCAGAATATAATATCTCGGTAATTATCTCCAGACACGATCTCGAAAAGGCTTTAAATGCTGTTCATGATGCATTTTATACCGATCTTAAAAAGAACTTAAATATTTTTTGTTTGGGTACAGGTAATATCGGAACTACACTGTTTCGTCAGATTCAGGAGCATGCAGACTTTCTTCAGGCTCAGAACGGGGTGGCTATTAATGTTGTGGGAATCACCAACAGTCGAAAAATGATATTTAATGCGGCCGGTATTGCTTTGGCCAATTGGAAGGATACTTTAGAACAAGAAGGGGAGCAAGCTGATCTGGCCACGTTTGTAAACCGCATGAAAGAAATGAATTTGCCCAACGCTATCTTTGTAGATAACACAGCCAGTTTAAAGCCGATTGCTATGTACGAGGATGTGTTTAAGGCAAATATCTCGGTGGTAACGTGTAATAAGATTGGTAATTCTTCTTCCTACAGCCAGTATAAAAATTTCAAAGAACTTTCTCAGTTACATGGTGTCGATTTTTACTATGAAACCAATGTGGGGGCCGGTTTACCGATTGTACGCACGCTGAAAGATTTGATGATCAGCGGCGACCGGGTGATCCGTATTGAAGCCATACTTTCGGGAACGATATCCTTCATCTTCAATAATTTTAAGGGTGATCTTACTTTCCACGATGTGGTAAAGCAGGCACAAGAAAAAGGGTATACCGAACCTGATCCTCGTGATGATTTGAGTGGAATGGACTTTATGCGGAAGATGTTAATTCTTGCCCGTGATGCCGGAAATCAGCTGGAGCCGGATGAGGTAAAAATTGAAAGTATGCTTCCCGAGTCGTGTTTAAAAGCTGCAAGTGTGGATGCTTTTTATGGGGAATTGAAAAAAAACAACGAATTCTTCGAAAAGTTAAAAGCTGACGCGGCAACCAGCGGTAAGGTGTTGAGATATATTGGCTTACTTGAAGACGGTAAGGTGTCTGTTTCGTTACAGATGGTAGATGAGAATCATCCGTTTTATATGTTGTCTGGCAGTGATAATATTATTTCGTTTACAACCGACAGATACAAGGAACGGCCTTTGGTTGTAAAAGGGCCGGGCGCAGGCGCCGAAGTAACGGCAGCCGGTGTATTTGCAGATATTGTGAATGTTGGAGCGCAGTATCCGAATTATTTTTAGCCTCACCCCGGCCCTCTCCTGAAGGAGAGGGAGGCTAGGCGCTTAAAGTTGATGCTTAGTAAGGAGAGGGTTTATGTAGATGGTCATCCGACTTTTCGGACATCCGGACTTTACCGACTTATTTTAAATGAGAGATTCTATAAAAGTTTTTGCTCCTGCTACGATAGCTAACGTGGTTTGTGGTTACGATATCCTCGGCTTAGCGGTTGA
>DASVRX010000158.1:0-1603 GCA_036388375.1 Pedobacter sp.
TTATTCTTATCTGGTTAAAAAGGGTAAGGTCGAGGAAACGGAAATCAATTTAACGATTTGATCTTAAATCGCCTTTTTAAATAGGCCTTATGCCAATTCACTGGATAATTTCGACTTAACCCAGACCTTTAATTTAATAGAATATGCTATACACAATACTTCTGCTTCTGGTTACATTAAGTATTAATCTTTCCAAATCAAACACGGCTCCCCCTACTCATTCGAGGTTGATACCAGTCAAACTCATTAATCCCAAAGGCAAAATACTTGCCAGCCGAATCTTGGCACCCGCCGGATTTGAAAGAATTAAAGATGAAACCGGACTTGCAACCTATCTCAGAAACTTACCTTTTAAATCAGCAAATGCTCCGGTCTTGCTCTATAATGGAAATTTGAAGAATCGGCAAGATGTACATGCGGCGGTTATTAATATGGAGATCGGTAGAAAAGATCTGCAACAATGCGCTGATGCTGTTATGCGATTGCGTTCTGAATATTTATTTAAGCAAAAAAAGTTCAATGAAATACACTTTAAATTTACCAGTGGTGATGTAGCCGCCTTCACAAAATATGCGGAGGGTTACCGACCGGTGTTTAACCGCAATAAGGTTAACTGGTATAAAAAGGCGTCGGCAGATTACAGCTATCCAACGTTCCGCAAATATATGGATCTGGTTTTCTCTTATGCCGGTACGGCTTCCCTGGAAAAGGAATTGATACCTGTTCAAGGATTAAAAAATATCAAACCTGGTGATGTGTTCATCAGGGGCGGGCTCCCTGGTCACGCCGTAATGGTTGTAGATGTTGCTGTAAATAAAAGTACTGGAGAAAATCTGTATCTGCTTTCACAAAGTTATATGCCTGCACAAGAAACTCATATAATAAAAAACCCCCGGAATGATAAAATTTCGCCCTGGTATAGCACTAAAAATACCGGTAAAATAATTACCCCGGAATGGACTTTTTTACCATCTGAATTAAAACGTTTTAGCACATGGTGAAGATTGATCTAATGCTTTTTTTTAAAGCCTGCTTCTTAGCTTTCCGGAAAACGAAGTTTAAAAAGCCATGAAAACACAAAACTCAAATTCACCCTACAATATCCGGCTCTACTAACTTGATCAGATTCCTGCTATCCAGTAACACATCTCTGCAGGTGTAACAGCAGGGATCCCCTCCCGCAATATTTTCAATCCGTTCCGCCAGTTTTTGAAACCGTATAGAGTTGTTCATTTCCCCCCGGGACTAACACTAATGGTTTTTACAACCAGAGATACTAATTTATTCCATTTATTTCTTCTTCATCATAACAAAAAAACCAGCTGCAGTTAGAATGCTCAAAATACCTGTCGAGATCCACAAAACATCAAAACCGTAGTCTTCCGCGATAGTTGTACCTAAATAAGGCGAAAATATATGCGCAACAGAAAAAGCCAAAGCGTTCATTCCCATATAAGCTCCTCTGTTTCCGGATGATGAGCGATTTATGGCAACCGTTCCCATAAAAGGCATTGCCAAAATTTCTGATACGCATAGTACGAATATAGAAACGTAAAATACCAGGTATTTACCCGGCAGTAGAAGCATCAGGAATGATAGTCCA
>DASVRX010000159.1:0-4839 GCA_036388375.1 Pedobacter sp.
GTTTCCTCGTCAGCTCGGAACTCTCCTTATTCAATTCTGCGCCGAAAAACAAACCGGTTATTTTCTGCGCTCTTTTTGATAACGGAACTATTCAAACCGACATTATCTATGCTTCTGATTCAGCGGTCTTCAGGAAACTTAAAATAGATATACAAAATACAAAGGACCGAAATATTCAGGACTTCGGCTTTTTCGATATTCACTTTAATGAAATCTTCTCTCTCTCTTACGGGTTTCCATCGTTTCATTTGAGCTACAGAAAAAGCGCTAAACAATTCACGGACTTTGCCGGATTCCGCCTGAAAAAACTCCGAGGGATACGAAACGACAAACTAATTCTTCATCTCAAAGAATGCGAATGGCGATTTAATAATCGAAATAACAATCTTTATTCAGTCCTGCTCGAAATGCTGCGTAAGAATCCGATTTAGTTTTCAACATAAAACACATAACAGCCCGGATGACAAATTCCTGCAATTAACTGGTTAAATCGAATTTCTCCAAAAACTGATGATTCGTTGAACATCACGGTTTTGCCGCTGTGATTAAACCTAAAAAGTAAATTGCTTAATCAGCAGCACTCCAGCCAGAGACTATTTTCTGAATAGGAGAATTTAACTGGTTTGTTTCATAATCCAGGATTATTGATTCCAGTATTAATTCGAGAAATTGCGAGCGGGTGAGTTTTTTACGCTTTTCTCTCGGCAGTTGTTTTTTTAGATTGAAAAGTAAATCTTCTACTTTCTCTATCAGCTCCGGGCTGATATAAAGCGCCATCTGTTCTTTTTTCTGATTTTTGTCTTGTTCACTCATCAGTTTTCTTAAAATTCAATCTGATTATTATTTCTATTATTTATCTGTTTTTAGTTATCGGATTTTAGTTTGAATATTTAAACTTGAGGCTTCTCAAAATAAACAGGAGTTCTTTGTTTACTTTGACTGACGCGAATGATTTTGTAAGCTGCCGGCTGAAAAAGATATTTTGCAGTTTTACCGCTTCCTGTTTTAGTAAGAGTAAATAGCAAATCGCCTTTCTTGAAATTGCGGAAATTCTGAACCTCTGCTGTGCCTAAATTCTGAAAATAAAATTCCAGAGTATTATTCTTTATGATGACTGAACATTCATAAGCTTCAAATAACTGCACGCCGTTCGCGGAAAATGAAGCCGTTAATTTATTATTCTTTTCTTCGATTGTGATTTCATAGCTGGCTGACGGAACGACATCGCTTGATTTGCGTCTTTTTGTCGCTGGTGCGGTTTCTGAAAAATAATAACTTCCAGTCCAGTCAGAATTGCTGGTTGATTGATTAGTTTGTGCGTTAATCGTCGAAAAGCATAAAAAGACGAGTGATGATGCTAAACAGGTAAGTAAAAAATGGCAGCGGATAGGTAATGCTTTTTTTATTGGATTTTTGTCAGCTTTTCCAAATGAATTATTAAAAATGTTGTTTTTGTTTTCGGGATAGATTTGTTTAGTCATTTTATTTCTCCGGGGATTATTGAAAAATCACAGATTCGAGCCTCCAGCCGTCATCATATCGACGGAAGATTACCTGTCCTTGACGGACAGTAGAAAAAGACATCGTTTTGTTTTCTCTTTTTGAAACTAATTTACTCGGCGGCAGTGTTCCATTGAGAAGTTCCTGTAGTTCTGTCGGCAACGCCTTGAATTCAGAAGTCGAAGTGTCAAACGCCTTACCCGCTTCATTAGCCGCATACTTCCAAGTAAACTGCGCCATCGCCTGCTCTTCGCCCTGTTTAGTGATGCCGGTGATTTCAATGATTTGTTTACCCGCAAGCGGCACTGACTTTTCTGTGGGTGGCAAATCGTATTGCTTCCATAAAGCTCCGGCTTTCTCGCTTGGCAGATAATCTTCTTCAAAACTCCACATCGGTTTCTGCCAGGAATACTGCTGTTTTGGCTGTGCCGGGTCGAGCGTTTTGACGCGAGCTTCGACTAATCCCAGATAGTTAGCGACAGCGATTTGCGGATTTTTCTCGTAATATTCTTTGATTTTCCGGGCTGCGGCTTGTTCGGGAGTTTCTTCGCCGGAATCGAGAACGTACATTGATTTACCATAAGGCTGAAGGGTTTCGCCCTGCATCAGCTCAAGCGCGAACGGCTGCTTGAATTCCTTACTCGCTTCAATCAATTCTTGGGCTTGAGAGCGCGACAACTCTTTTGAATCGCACCCGGAAAGTAGAAAAGAAAGGATAAAAACACAAAATAAGAACGATAAAACCGGTTTTTTCATAATGCGCGTTTTCTTTAAAAAAGAATCTTGTGTAATAAATCTTGTGAAAATACCTAGACCAAAATTTACATGCCTAATTTACTTTCCAATTTATGGCAATAAGCATCTAGACGAACCTAAATAAAGTTCAGCTCCAAAATACTGACTTAATGTCCCTTAAGCCGTAGAGAACACTAAAATGCCAGTTTATTTGAGATTTCGCAGCTAACTAAGCTCTGAAATAAGACAGAGCAGACATCAATTAGTTAAACTGTATTCGGTTTAAATAAATTATGTGTAACGGGCAAGCAATAGGCTAATGCGTTACACCGCCGAAAAAATGCTTAAGTCATTTTCGGCGAACTTTACAAAGATTTTATTACTGTTCGTAATTACGAACAGTAATAAAAAACTACTTTTCTTTTCTCAAACAGTCAAGCTGATTCAACACTTTCCATCAAGGGGGAACTTTGATGGGAAGAGCTAAAAGAATGCGTCCAGCGCGATTAGGCGGGAAATTACTGGCGATTAGGCGGTATTTTAATTGCAGCTTAGCGCAAATGGCAGAGAAGTTATCGAATGAAGATTTTAATGTGAGCCGCACATCAATCTCACAGTATGAATTAAACCATAATGAACCGTCGTTGCCGATTCTCTTGAAGTATGCACGACTTGCGGGAATATCAATGGATGTATTAGCGGACGATAAAATGGATTTGCCTGAACGATTCAAATAAATTCAGACAATTTTTAATAATTGGTAAATGTGTTAATTTGCTTATAACAAATTTTTTGAAGTATTTTTTTTGCCCTTAACAAAGGAAGATGCAAAAGATAAATCTGATTATTTTTATTCTGTAAGTGCCTATAAGTAAAATTATCAAATGATGGATATAAGCCTATACCAATAAATGGATTTATATTAAAATTATCTTTGTAACCAATTAATTTATAGGCAACTTCACTTTCGCTGGATTTACTCCTATTTTTAGCATCAAATATAACAAGTCTACTTTCTTTAGAGTTTGTGAAGCGAAGAATGATATCAGGAATTCCTCTTAATGAACGGTTAGTTATTTTATCAATCCACAAGCCTTTACCTAAAACTATTGCAGCAGTTTGAAAATAGAGTTCAATTTTAGTGTCTTTACGAAAAATTATTAAAAGCGGAGTTTTAGTATCTCCTTTTATTGCAGATGGATTAATTTCAATGGTATCAGCACATTTACTTAATGCATTGATTAACCAACTAAGACACAAAAGTTCAAATACACGATCTTCAAACTCGGGCTGCTGACTAATTAAAAGGAAAATTGGATGAATAAAAGCCTCTTGAATATTACTATTTTCAAATGCGGAAACTCTTGTAAGCTTCTTTGAGAATAATTTGTATTAGTCACGACTTAATCTGACATTCTCGACTGATTGAGAGTTTATCTCAATCAGTCACAGTAAGGAGAATGTTAGAGATGAACACACAACAGAAAATAATCAAAAACAAATTAGGGTTACTGAAGTTAGCTGAAACTTTAGGTAATGTTTCAAAGGCTTGTTCGGTGATGGGCTATTCAAGAGATAGCTTTTACCGCTTCAAAGAGATGTATGACACTGGCGGCGAGCTTGCCTTGCAGGAAATCAGTCGTCAAAAAGCCAATATTAAGAATCGGATTGCTCCCGGAATCGAAGAAGCCGTCGCGGCGATGGCAATTGAATATCCCGCTTTTGGACAAGTCCGTGTTTCAAACGAGCTAAAGAAACGCGGCATCTGTGTTTCACCAGGCGGGGTCCGCTGCGTTTGGCTTAGACACGACCTGGAAAGCTTCAAAAAGCGATTGAAAGCACTCGAAGCAAAGGTCGCGCAGGAGGGCTTCATTCTGACAGAGGCACAAGTCACCGCCCTGGAAAAAGCCAAAGATGAAAAGCAAGCCGTCGGCGAGATTGAAACCGAGCATCCAGGCTATTTGGGTTCGCAGGATACTTTCTACGTCGGCAATCTCAAAGGCGTCGGCAGAATCTATCAGCAAACCTTTATTGATACTTATTCAAGAGTTGCTTTCGTCAAACTTTACGACAGAAAAAATGCGCTTGTCGCCGCTGACCTTTTGAATGATAAAGTGTTGCCGTTCTTTGAAACCGAAGATGTCAGGCTTTTAAGAATCTTGACCGACCGCGGCTCGGAATACTGCGGTTCACGCGAGCATCACGAATACCAGCTTTATCTTTCCATCGAAGATGTTGACCACACGAAAACGAAAGTGAAATCTCCGCAGACCAACGGCATCTGCGAACGCTTTCATAAAACGATTCTGAACGAGTTCTATCAGATTGCTTTTCGTAAAAAGGTGTATCAAACTTTGGATGAGCTTCAGACGGATGTTGACGAGTGGATGCTGTATTACAATCAGGAGCGTCCGCATTCTGGAAAATACTGCTATGGCAAAACGCCGATGCAGACTTTCAATGAATCGAAACATTTGGCGAAGGACAAGGAGTTGGACAATCAAAAGTGGTGGGCTTTCGATGCAAACAATCGGACACCAGCCACTGTCGGAAATAACTTAACTGTCAGATAAAGTCTTAACTACTACAACTGAGGGTTCCCAC
>DASVRX010000160.1:0-6916 GCA_036388375.1 Pedobacter sp.
CATTGTTTGTCTCAAAATCAAAGAAGGGGAAAGACGCAAGTTCGCGAAACTCTGCCCTTGCTACAGTGTTTGAATAACTAAGGCGGAGATTAGTCTTATCAGTATAACTATAGATTAAGTTGGCTGAAGGTAGGAGGTCAAGATAATTATTACTGACCTCATTTGCTTTATTATTATCCCCTGGATCAACAGTTTCGGCATATGACTCAGCCCTTAATCCCCAATTCAGTTTCAGTTTTGGCAATAAATCATTTGTTGACATTACATATGCTGCATTTAAGATACCACTTGCGTCATATTTATTCCTGGGATCGGTTATCTCATCAATGATAAATCCAGAAGAACCAATTTGACTATCTGCAAAAATCTGATCTTCAGGAAGAGCTAAATAATTCTGGTCGAAGCTTCCTGAATTTGCGATGATGTAACCAAACTGACGAAAATCGAAGGAACGAGTTCTTGATTGATGCCATAAACCACCTTTAAGAGATTGGTTTTTTTCTTTCAATTTAAAGGGAACTGTGAAATTTACTGCTCCACCATAAATATAATCTTGTAATTCCTGGAAAAATCTTCCAGCATTTTTCGGACTTCCTGATCCTATAGGCACGGCAGCTAAAAATGGCTCATTGGTATTAGCAGACCTTGTATAATAAATTCGCCTCAAATCCGGTTGATCACGATTACTGGAACTGAAAGATAAATTCCAGTCAAGTTTATAATCGTTCCTGCCTAAAGAATGCTGACCTTCCAAGGTAGAGTTGAACAAAGATTTTTCTGTTATCTGAATTTGACTATTTCTTTGATCGAAATTAGGCTCTTCGAAAGAGGCGCCAACCCTATCTGTATATGAATCTTCAAAAGAACGGTTATAAAGGTTTTTTAATGAGATTTTTGATTTTCCAAAGCTGTAAGAAAAATTCGCCAACCCACCCAATGTACTAGCCTTAGTATAAACTCCGTCTCTGTAATCGAAAGTGTAATCATTACCTACACCATTTGCTAATGCATCATAATCAGCCCGACGTTGATCAGTTATCGTATTCGAATTTCTATAGGTTAGCGATAAAAGCATACCTAATTTATTATCGTTCTTTTGCAAGAAAGAGTTCCCAAAATTAAGTTGGAAACTTTGAGACGGAATAGCTTGCCCATTATTTGCGCCCCAACTATTGTTTAAGCGTTGAGTGAAACGAACCTTTTGATCTGGCGAAGCATTAATAAATCTTCTTCTGGTAGACGGGAAAGAAGAGGGTAAATCACGTGACCCGTCGTCAAATGATAAGAAGTCATATTTTCCTGACTGCGCAAATTTAAATTCATTAAAAGTTGAAAGCGTATTGTAGCCAGTCGAATATGTGAAATCTAAAACTCTTTGATCTGGGAAATCTTTAGTCTTCATCTGAATAACCCCCCCTGCAAAGTCCCCTGGCAAATCAGCTGCTGCCGTCTTGTTAATTATAACTTGATCTATTAAATTAGAAGGAACGATATCAAATGAAAAAGCTTTCCTATCTGGTTCGGAACTGGGAAGGGGGGCATTATTCATTAACGTAGTGTTATAACGATCGCTTAGACCACGAACAACTACAAACTTGTTATCCTGAATACTCGTTCCACTAACACGCTTTAGCACTTCACCTGTATTTCTGTCTGGAGAACGCTTTATCTGCTCGGAAGAAATACCATCAGACACTCTTATACTTGCTTTTTGAGTAGAATAGAGAGCACTGACATTTTCTTGCTTAGCAGTCCCCGTTATCACCACCGCCTCCAGCATCTGCCCTGATTCTTCCATCACAATATCCAGGTTAGTAACCTTACCAGATACAACTGCGATATCAGAGATTTTCTTTGTCGGATATCCTACGTATGAAAACTCAACTGTTAAATTTCCAGTTCCTAATCCGCCTAAGGTGTAGCGACCTTCCACATCACTTGTTGTACCTTTACTAGCGCCTGTAATTTTCACAGACACACCAATAAGCGTTTCACCGGTATTTTTGTCGGTAATTTTTCCCGCAATTTTACCTGTGCCTTGCGCAAAGGCGTCTGGGGTAACCACTCCAAGAATAAATACGAGAGCTAAGATTCTGATAATAAGATTGTGCTTCACTTTACAATGTTTTGATTCACTGCAAAAGTATTACCTCATTATTACCTGCGTGTTACCTCAGCATTAAAGAAAGATGACATATAGGTTAATTTAAAGTTAAGGGCACGAAATTTTATAAGGTACAATCTTTAACTTTTCATTAGGATTACATTCTGTCAATACAATCATAACACAAGCTTAAATCTGAATTAACCTCAAGCACGATAAGGGGAGATAGATTTGTGGACAAGTTAATTTAATCAAAATGAAATCTCTATTACTCAAGAAAAATCCTTTAATAGTTGCTTTTGCAGTTACTGCATTATCAACTGCGGGCCTTAACGGCTGCAAAAACGACAAAGGGGCTTTAAGCTCAATCAATAAAAAGATTGTGCTTAAGGACTATTCGGTAACGCCTGCTTTGGTAAAACAAATGCCCGGCTTTACCGACCTTGATGTTTATTCATTGATCAGCAGTGCTGATGTGTTAAGTGAATCTCCTGACTTTATCTTTGGCGGATCAGCAGATGGATCTGGTATAGTAAAAAACCCTGAAGGTGGTTATTTTATGATGGTGAATCATGAAGACAACAGAGCAGTTTCGAGAGTAACACTTGATAAAACATTTAAACCTGTAAAGGGTGAGTATGCGATGAACTCGAATGCCGGCCAGTGGCGCTTATGTTCTGCTACTATGGCTACTCCGCAAGAACATGGGTTTGGACCATACTTTTTAACGGTTGGTGAAAGTGATGTAGAAGCACTTACACATAATATCGACCCCCTTCAGAAAGTTTACGACAAAGCACAACCTCGTGTAATTGCTGGTCTTGGTCATTGGAGTGGAGAAAATGCAGTTCCGCTTCAAAAACATGCATTCTCTGGAAAAACTGTAGTTATAACCGGCGAGGATGCATCAGATGCTACCGGAGGTCAGGTTGCCTTATATGTATCAAACTCTGTTGGAGATTTAGATAATGGTTCTCAATACATGCTTAGACGTAAAGATTTAAATCAGCGCGAAACAGACATGATTGAGGGAACTTCATATGATGTAGAGTTTGTTAAAATTGAGAATCATAAAAACCTTTCAGGAGCTCAAATACAAGCTTTAGTTAATCCGCTTAAGGCTATTAAGTTTGGACGCGTAGAAGATCTTGATTACCGCAAAGGAAGCAAAGACGCTGCACGTGACATCTATTTTAACGTAACCGGACAAGCGGCAAGCGGTGCAAATGCTGACAATTCAAGAACTGTTAAAGGTCGGGTTTACAGACTTGTACTTGATGAAAATAATCCATTAGCCGGAAAGTTGGAGTGTATTTTAGATGGCGACAAAGCGAACGGAAAAGCAGCAGCTTTCCAGAATCCCGATAACATTACTGTAACTAATAACTACGCATATATCCAGGAAGACCCCAACTCTTATGGCAATGAGACTCATGATGCGTATATCTACCAGTACAATCTTACCACAAAAGAGCTTAAAGTAGTATTTGAATTAGACCACAGAAGAGGCGATGCAACTTATGGCGCAACTGCCGCCAGAGGCAATTGGGAATATGGCGCTCTTATCGATATTTCTGATATGATCGGCAGCCCGGATACTTTTTACCTTTGTGTTCAGCCTCATACCTGGAAATCTTCAAGATTTGTTCGTCCTGACGGAGGAACTGCTGTCCCTGTTACTGAAAACCAGGGAAGTCAGATTGTTGTAATCAAAGGCTTGGCAAGATAATTTTCTTAAATCCATTTATCCTCTGGCCAAAAGGCCAGGGGATTTTTCTATTTAACAATGCACAAACTAAAGTCAGCTTCAATAATCTTTCTTGTAATTTTCATCTTATCCTGTGGCAAAAATACTCATGATTCGGGCGGTTCTAAACTTAAAAAATACCACCTCCAGAACATCGCTGTTGCGGATACATTGGCAAACCAGCTAAAACGCGCTGTTGAAACTAATGCTCCGACTGATAGCCTGCAAAGGATTTTTCTAGAATGCAGGCTGGCGTATAAACGAACAGAGTTTTTATCGGAATATTACAGTGCAACAACCTCGAAAGCTATAAACGGAGCTCCGATAGATGACATTGAACCAGATGACCCGCATCGAATTATAGAACCATCCGGGTTCCAGGTTATCGAACCCTATATCTTTCCAAAATACAACCCTTCTGATCAAACCATTCTACTTAGCGAATTAAATACTCTTATCGCTTTTTACAAGCGTTTATACACCGTAGCAGAAACAAGTCCATTTACCGATGACCACCTGTTTGATGCATGTCGCCTTGAAGTATTTAGAATTATTACGCTTGGGATTTCCGGTTTTGATGCGCCATTAGCTCAAAATTCAATGGTAGAAGCCAAAGCTGCCTTGGTTCCAATTTTATATACGTTAAGCCTTTATCAGGATAAGTTTAATGGAACCGATGAAGCAATTTATAAGCAGACTTTAAAGCTGATCGAAAATGCATCAGCTTACCTAAGTGGTCATAAAGATTTCAATTCCTTTAACAGGATGGAGTTTATCACCGATTATGCAAATCCTTTAAGTGCAAATTTGCTAAAATGCAGCAAAGCGCTCAACATTCCCGTTTTAAAGGACTTAAGGGCATTAAAAAGTGATGCAGCTACCTTATTTGAACCTAATATTTTTGATGCTAATTTTTATACCCCGAATGAAGATGCGCATTATACCGAAGAAAAGAAGGCACTCGGCGGTTTGCTATTCTTCGATCCGGTTTTATCAGGAGACGGAAACAGAAGTTGCGCATCCTGCCATCAACCGAAAAAAGCATTTACTGATGGACTATCTAAAAACAAAGCCTTAAGTGGAAACAAGTTGGTTAAACGAAATACTCCAACGGTTTTAAATGCAGGCTTACAAGCATCATTATTTTACGATAGCCGGGTATCTTTCCTGGAAGATCAGGCTACCGCTGTGATTACGAATGAAGATGAGATGCACGGCTCTTTAGATGCTGCGGTAATTAAATTAAGGCAGAGTAAGGAATATGCTTCCCTATTCAAAAAAGCTTTTCCAAAAGCCAAAGACGCAATTACCGATTACAATTTAAGAAACGCAATTGCTTCTTATATCCGTTCGCTGAGTAGCCTGAATTCTAAATTTGATAAATATACGAGAGGAGATAAAAGTCAGCTAAACAAAAAGGAAATTAACGGTTTCAATTTATACATGGGAAAAGCAAAATGCGGAACCTGCCACTTTGCACCCTTATTTAACGGAACCATTCCACCATCATATATCAAAACTGAATCGGAGGTTATCGGTGTTCCGCTTTCCGCAACAGCGAAAGTAATAGATACCGACAGAGGAAGATTTACCAATCGGCAAATTCCATTGCATGATAATTCTTTTAGAACTCCAACGGTGAGGAATATTGCCTTAACTGCGCCCTATATGCATAACGGCATCTATAATAGCTTGGAACAAGTAATGGACTTTTATAATGATGGCGGCGGATCGGGGCTTGGGATTGAACTCGAAAACCAAACTTTACCTTTTGATGAATTAAAACTTAGTGCTGAAGAGAAGAAGGATATTATCGCTTTTCTAAAAACGCTTTCTGATAATTCAAAAGCGGATAATGTTCCGAAGGAGCTTCCAGCTTTAAACTCTGGAAATAAAAGGAGATCTGTTAGTATCACTTATTAGAAGACTCTGCCAAATCACTTACAATCTTAGCCGATAACAGCGCCAGCGGAATTCCACCACCTGGGTGCACACTACCACCAGCAAAGTACAGCCCTTTTAATTTCGCGGAGAAATTGGGATGACGTAAAAATGCTGCAAACTGATTGTTAGAACTAGTTCCGTATAAGGAGCCTTGATAAGATGATGTTTTTGATTCGATAGCTCGGGGGTCTAGAATTTCTTCATACGCAATTAACGACTCGATGTCTTTTTGTAAAAGCTTGCTTAGCTTCTGGAGAATATTCTTTCTTGCTTCTGCGATTAAGAAATCCCAATCCTGGCCATTATTTGCCGGAACATTAATCATCACGAACCAATTCTCGCAACCTTCAGGTGCATCATCAGTTTTATTTTTTGAGCTGATGTTCAGATAAATTGTTGGGTCTTCATAGATTATCTTCTTATCCCAAAGCAACTCAAACTCTTTTTCATAATTATTGCTGAAAAAGATATTATGTAAATCAAGCTCGCTAAACACAGATTTTATTCCCCAATAAAATATCAACGCAGAGCTGCTTCGCTCCTGGATTAAAGTGCGTTCTGGTGCGGGATGATTGGGCAGAAGTTTCTTGTAAGTAAACCAGGCATCCATATTAGAAACCACTACTGATGCGGGTTCCGCGATTCCGTTCGCCTTTACAGCTTGAACTATTTTATTATGAACAATAATTTCGTCTACCGCCGTATTATAAATAAACTCCACACCACAGCTTTCCGCCAGTTTCACAAGGCTTGTTGTAATTTCATACATCCCTCCTTTCGGGAAAAATGCCCCATAATGATATTCCAGATGCGGAATTACGTTTAACGTGGCTGGTGCCTTGTATGGATTTGATCCATTGTAAGTAGCGTAGCGGTTAAATAACTGAACTGTCCGGAAATCCTTGAAGAAAGACTGATTTGC
The DNA here is from genome assembly GCA_036388375.1 of Pedobacter sp. Taxonomy (GTDB): domain Bacteria; phylum Bacteroidota; class Bacteroidia; order Sphingobacteriales; family Sphingobacteriaceae; genus Paradesertivirga. Next base: position 6,718 of record DASVRX010000160.1, read on the forward strand.
TGCATTCATATTCCTCATCGAATCTATCTTGTCAATCTGCAAAAGCGATTTTAAGGTATCAGTATTTAAGTATGTTTTAAGCTGATGCAATGACTTTTCAAGGAAAACATGGTTAGTGATAGAGTAGATCTTTTCACTTTTTTTGAGGAAGCTTTTTACAGACTCAGCTGAATCAATAGTTTTAGAAGCAATTTCTTCT
>DASVRX010000161.1:0-15622 GCA_036388375.1 Pedobacter sp.
GGCTGTAATAGGAGACGGCGACTGGGTGACAACAGTGAACTATGCATTCGCTAATGGTTTGAAGGTAAACCCCGACCCGACTACTTACGATGCTGAGGCAGTTAACTTCCTTGCCTCTGCAAATGACGATTATATTGAATCTGCGAAGGAGTTAATTAAATCACAAAAAACCGGATGGACCATTCCGCTAAAAGAGGTAAAAAATGGAAAGCTAACGGGGAAAACTATCAATAAAAAAGTAGATGGCTGCGCTACCTGGACGCCTGGCGATAAGATGGTTTTTGATGAACTAACAGGTTTCACGGATATCGTTTCGACCAAAGAGTTCAATAACCAAATGGCTACAACTGTTATCTTCTTAAAGCAATGGGCTGAAAAGAATAAAGAAGTGGTGACTAATGTATTCAAGTCCTCATACATCGCTTCAAACCAAATGAAGCAATACGACACTTGGAGACGAAGAGCTTCAGAAGCCACAGCTAAAGCTTTTGCGATGGAGAACGCTGACTATTGGTATAACATGTTTAAAGGCCAGAAAGGCGAAAAAAACGGCATATCTTATAATATGGGAGGATCAAGGGTATTCAACCTTTCTGATGCTAATCAATATTATGGAATTACAGACGGCACCAACCGCTACAAGGCAGTGTATGATCAAGTTTCGAAATATCTAAAAGAGCTTAACCCAGCCGGATTTAATCAGAACGTTAAAAGAATTGTACCATACGATGAAGCGGTAAACTTGTCGTTCTTAAAGCAGATAGAAAACATTGATAAAGGTGCTGCATATTCCTCAGATTATTCAAAGAAAGCTTCGAACGTGGTAGCTTCAGGAGAATGGCGAATTAACTTTGAAGCCGGAAGAGCTGCAATCAGACCTGAAGGTAAAGACGTTTTAGAAACAATATATAATCTGTTAATTCAAGCGGAAGATTCGAAACTGGAGCTCGTCGGACATACAGACAATATCGGGAACCGCGACAATAATTATTCTTTGTCAACCGCACGTGCGGAAGCAGTTAAGAGCTATCTTATTGCAAAAGGCATCCCTGCCAACCGCTTTCAGAAAGTAGACGGAAAAGGACAAGATGAACCTTTGGGAGACAATAATACTGCTGGCGGTAGAGCGCAAAACAGGCGAGTTGTAGTATCTATCTTAAAATAAATGGATTTAAAAAAATGGTTTAAACCGTTTGAAGTCGTTGGCAAGTCCCAACGGCTTCTTATTATAACAATCTGGGTAGTACTGTTAGTCGGTTATTGGGTGATCTCATCTGCAGGAACCAAACATCTCTTTCCTACTCCAGGACAAGTAGGTGCTGGCTTTATGTCACTTTACCGCGAAGGTTTGGTGGTACATATTATGAGTTCTTTGGCACTTTGTTTTCAGGCTACTGTTCTGGCAATACTTGTTTCGTTGGTCGTGGTGTATCTCTCGCCTCTCCCTGCCATCGCCCCGATAGCAAATACCATGAGTAGGTTAAGGTATCTTCCCCTAACCGGGATTACATTTTACTTGGCAATTATCGTAAATGATGCCCGCACGATGCAGATTAGCGTATTATTTATCTTTATGAGCCTTTATTTCGTAACCTCCCTATTAGCGATGTTGAAGGATATCCCGCAGGAAGAGATTGATCATGCAAGATCATTGAAATGTACCCGCTGGGAGGTTTTATGGGAAGTGGTGATTAAGGGTCGTTTAGATTACGTGATTGACGCACTAAGGCAAAATCTGGCTATTATATGGATGATGCTTGTAACCGTTGAGTCCATTCTGGTAGCTGCAGGCGGGTTAGGAGTACTCATAAAGAACAGCGATAAGTTTATGAATCACGGCAGAATTGTCGCCTTGCAAATAGTTATTCTTTTAGTAGGATTATTTCTTGATTGGATTTTAAACACATCAAGAAAGTCAATATTTACTTATTCGAAATTTTAGTTATGGCTAATACCTACGACCAAAAGGATACCATTCTGCACGTAGAAAACTTAAGTGTAGTGTACAACGATAAGGTCATTATAAAAGATATCACTTTTACTGAACAAAACACTACCAGGCCTGGCAAAACACAGGGGCAAACAATTGCATTTCTTGGTCGATCTGGTAGAGGAAAGTCTACCTTATTCAGGGCGCTTACAGGCTTGGAGACACCTACCAGTGGCAAAGTGCTAATCCCTGACTTTTCTAAGGAAATAACAGACGGCCAGCAGCCTGCAAAAACCGTATGCGAAGGAGATGTTGGCTTTGTGGACCAAAAATATACGCTTTTCAGACATAAAACAGTTTACCAATCGCTTCTTTATTCATTAAGAAAGGATAAATCTTCCGATAATGAAAAGAAAGATAAAATCCTGAGTTATCTTAAAACCTGGGGACTTGATAATCATAAAGATAAATACCCTAACCAATTATCCGGAGGACAGCGGCAACGAACTGCCATACTCGAGCAGCTATTAAGTTCAGGATACTATATGGTTCTGGATGAACCTTTTTCAGGTCTGGACGTAGGCAACATTGAAAACGTAAAGGATTCTTTCAAACTGATCAATGAAAGTCACGATCTAAATACAATTATTTTTAGCACACATGATATAGAACTCGCTGTCGGACTTGCTGATTCGATTTATATTATAGGATATAAAGACCCTGAAAGCGGCAAAAATGATTTTGGTACAATAGTGAAGCATTTCGATCTTAAAGACATGGGCCTGGCTTGGCACCAAGAGTTTTCTTCCTCCCATATGGATTGTGTTATGGAGATAAAAAAGCAACTGTTAAAAAGCTAGCTCATCTAAAAACGGTTAAATGGCTAATCTCGACAAAGAGACCTTTTTACTTTTAGACGAATATTCTACCTCTCTTAAAATAATAGGCGAAAAACTCGAAGGAGACAAAAGTTTTTCAGCTATTGTCTCCAACACCAAGCAACCGGTTTCAACGAGTTCATATACTATTTCAGAGTATATCTTTTTTGAAATTGTTTGCCTCTTCAATCTTTGCGCAGGCCTTCAAAATAATCCTCATCAGGAATTTGGATTGGTGTTTATTGGTTTAAAATTCTACAACCCTGCATTCCTGAAAAAGCAGGAAAATATCATGTCGCTGCTCCATCAAGAGCGTTTGGACATCATCAATCATTATATCAATTATAGCCGGCAGGTAAAAGAATATCAGGCCTCTGTATCATCTCAAACGGAATCGCTGTTATATCCAACAATCTTAAAATCTTTAGGGCATCCTTTATTTGATGATTATGCTGCCGCTTTATATCGCTTTTCATCCCTCTTGATTAGCCTCGGTAAACATACTGACGATAGTATGGTACTTAAAAGAGTTTGGTCACTAACACATACCCCCACTGAAACCCAAATAGATACCGATAATACGACAAAAATCGAAGACATTGAAACCCTCGAAGAAATAGTTCTTCAGCTTGAATCACTGATAGGTTTAAAAAAGGTGAAACAAGAGGTTTCAACCTTGGTAAATTTCATCAAAATACAGAAAGAGAGAGAAAATGCTGGATTGAACACATCAAAAGTATCTTACCATTGTGTTTTTACGGGCGCACCAGGTACAGGGAAAACCACGGTCGCCAGACTTTTGGCTAGAATTTATAAGAAACTAGGAGTAATTAAAAAGGGTCATTTGATTGAAACAGATCGCTCAGGCTTAGTTGCAGAATACGCCGGGCAAACGGCTGTCAAAGTTGACAAGATAGTTCAATCTGCTTTAGACGGAGTTCTATTTATCGATGAAGCATATGCTTTGATAGGCGAATCGAATGATAATTATGGACAGGAAGCTGTGGCAACTCTGTTAAAAAGAATGGAAGACCACAGAGAACGACTTGTGGTTATTGTAGCGGGTTACCCACTTGAAATGGAAAGCTTCATCAGCGACAATCCCGGATTGAAGTCAAGATTCAACAGGTATATTGAATTCGAGGATTATACTACTAAAGAGCTCTTCGAAATCTATAAATCTTTCTGTAAAAAAACCGACTACCAACTTACTAAGAAAGCATCTGCCAAACTCCGAAAAGTTTTCCAGAAACAAATTGATAATAAAGATGAGTCTTTCGGTAATGGAAGGCTCGCCAGGAATATTTTTGAACAGTCGATTGAGATGCAGGCTAACAGATTATCAACTTCAACAATTTCCTTAACCAAAGAATTATTGCTTACGATAGAGGCTGAAGATATTCAGGAGTAAAAAATTAAGCATTTCCCCTCGGCATATAAATAATAATGCAAACGCCGATGAGTGCTATCAGGGCTCCGATGACATCGTATTTATCAGGCTTAAAATGATCTAACTGCCAGGACCATAAAAGAGCCAGCACAATGAACACTCCTCCATAGGCGGCGTAAACTCTACCAAAACTGGCGGTTTTCCAAGTAGCTAAAACACCGTATAGTGTTAGAATTATGGAACCCAGAACCCCATACCAAATCGGCTTGTCTTCCTTTAACCAAAGCCAAATCAAGTATCCTCCCACAATTTCGAACAAGCCTGTAAAAATAAAAAGGGTTAAAGATCTTATGATTCCCATCTGATAAAATATTAGTTCAAAAACTACATAACAATTTTGAAATCAGTTGGTAATGGTGATCAATCACCTCCACATCCTCCGCCGCAACTCGAACTACAAGAAGATCCTCCATCAGAACTTCCCCCTGAATCCCCATCCGAACTACCGCCCCCGGAATCGTCCCAACCTCCCGAAGAGCCGCCACCGCCAAATTCCCCGCCTCCATAATCAAAACCATCGCTGTCAATATCAGGAAAAGAGTCGATTAGGGGTACGCCACTATCTAAAACAGAGGATGAAGATGTATCAGTTCCGTCTTCTCTTTTTCTTTTTACCTTAAATTTAGTGGTATACCATATCTCAGCGGGAGGTTCAGAACCAAATTCTCTTTCATATAAATCAATTGTCCGGAAATATTGAGCTTCAAAAGCCTCCGTCTGACTGTCAACGGGCACTAGCTCTGGGTGGTGTTCAAAGTTGTACTCAATTACGTCGGTGCAAAAACTCCTGTACCCAGCTGTAAAAAGTAAATGCTCATGCCATACCTGGTCAATGATTTTTGAAGGTGTTACACTGAAATCGCTGATTACCCCAAGGAAAATGAACTTTTTGTATTCCCAGATGGCCTTTAGCGCAAATTCTCTATCCCAGTCGAGTTTCCGGGAAAGCTTATCAGCAAATGCTTTTTCGGATGCATTTTTACCTCCGAAGGTAGCGGTAATCATATCCCACAAGTGTGGTGGCACTAAATGGTCAAAATGGTATGAGGTCAAATTGAGCCAAAGGACTTTTTTATCCATATTAGTTTCCAAATCTCGTACTTAGTTAACTCTGAACCTGTCAAGCGTTTGCCAATATTTGTCTTTATAAATTGTGAAAGAAATTTCGAATTTATCAGAATACTTGCTTTTCAGTTGGTCGGCAATCTTAGATGGCTTTCTGAAATCCTTACAGGCAAAGTATACATTTCGCTTGTTATTCGCTGTCTGCCTCGCTACATTGAGGTATCCATCCGCCTCTTTGAGCCCTTCCATCATTTCTTCCTCAATTTGATCAAGAATTTGATAAGTGTCATCATCAGGCATCCCATTAGTTTCCTCTCCATCGAATTGAATCTCTACGTTGAGTAACCAAGGATGTGAAGCTTTTCCTTCCCAATCTAGTAAGGTGGTATTGACCATAGCAGTAAGGGGGTTACCGTTTTCTAACTCCGCTGATAAGGTCGAATAGGTGTCGTCTTCGGAATTATATCTTAGTACCTCGTACTTCTCTACAAATTCTTTCTGCCGCCAAATAAGAAAATCTTTTAACTTCTCGATAGGTATAAGTTCCCTTTTTGCATCATCTTTACCGATCACTGTAAGATTATCAATAGTGACTACGGAGTTAAGCTCTCCGAGAAAATTATCAAGAAAAATATAAACCCCGTTAATTATCGAAGATTTATTGTCTTCATCAAAATTATGGTATACGACTGTAATATCAATTTCATCCGGAAGCTCGGGATATTCATTGGCATAAAACGATAAGTTTTCATCGTCGAAAACATAATCACCCATTTTTATACAAACATTTTTTATATCGAGCGCCGGTTTCAAGGCAGTAAATTCCCAACCTGGAATATATGGTGCAGCACCAACTAACTCTTCTACATAAACAATATTTTCTATTGCTCCGTCTGCAGTTAATATTAATTCAGCGGTGTTGTCGTCTTTCATGCCAGTCAGAAAGAAGAATCCCTCTCTCAGCTCGGAGAGCTTTGGGGATAACTTATCAAAAAACGCATTTTCTATATTATTCCCTTTTTTAACTGCATTAAAATGCCTTTTCATTCTTTTTAAACCAAATCCAGAACGCTGCAAATGTATGTATAGACTGATCTCGCTTATTGAATAGTGTATTTAACAAACTCATAATTAATTGTTCGATTTACTTTTGTCTAAGTAAGTTGAAACAGAACCCGTCAATAGTTCCACCAACTTCTTATCCATATATTGATATTCATCTGGAATATCTAGCACTTTTATTTCTTTGGTTGACATAATAGAATGAAACTTCTCCATCAATCTTTGTTTATGCTTCCTCTCCATAACAAAAATGACATCAGCCCAGTTCAATAGCTTTTCATTCACTTTGATTCTTGCGGACTCAGCCGTACCGGCCGAACGCACGTCATAATTCTTTGAAGTTTTGAAAATATCTTCCGCGGTTCTGCTACGCCACTTATTTCTGCTACATATAAAAAGTAATTTCATACCATTATAAATAAGCTAGTTCTGACGGACTAATTAAAATTTTTGCGGCCTTCAATCTTTGATTAAATTAACAACTTCATCATTTATTTCATTAAGCATCATTTCTCTGGCTATTACAAACCGATTTATTGATACTTTTTGATTTTCTGTAATCCAGCTCCCGAGTTTTGATATGACATCCTTGCCTGACACTAAAGCCCCTTTTCTCTCATCCCACAAAGGATTAATATAATTTCTAGCTTCTTGATTTGCTGTTTTAACCCCCTTTGAATTATCCTTATTCTTTATTTCTGTAGCATAGCAGTCTAGAACATCTTCCTTCAAATCTTCACATATTATGTTAATCTGTTTGAGGATTTCTGCTTCTGTAACGGATTGCGACTTCCGATTCTTAGTTATGACGCGACATATTGCCCCTGGGCATAAAAGATAATTCTCAATTTCCTTGTGACTCCAAATGTGTAAATTAATTCCTTGAGCCTTCGCTTCTGACAATCGCTGCTCTTTTTTCTCGAACGTATGGTAGTCAGAGTCGAAAATACAATATGTGGTCATGCTTGCCTGGTTATCTCTAAAAACTTTATGGGAGCCGATCACTCTTTGCCAGCCCCCCCCAACCTTGCACAAAAGTTTTAGGCAAAATGGTCAAATTGTTCAAAACTATCAGGAAAGATTTTGGATTGAAATATTGACAAGAGTTTAACGTCGTCTTTTTCTCCTTCGACGATTAAAAATTTGTTGTATGAAAAAAGTCTTGCAATTTCAATATTATGCACACTGCCTATCTGGTCGATAATTTTCTGAACAATCGGCATTTTATTAGCGTATTCTTGCTTGCTTTTTTTGCTGTCAATTGGTAAAATATTTTCAGCTTCAACCTCCGACATGATTTCCACTGAATGCGTTGCTATAATAACCTGTTTGAAGTTGCTTTTAACCAGTTTTACAAGACGTCGTTGTAGATCAGCGTGCATATACACATCAGGCTCATCTAGTATTACTGTCGCATCTTTATTACTTCTTGACAAAAACCACATGGTTTGTAGCCACATTTGTAATCCATGCCCCATCCAATTTCCGCTTCGAATTGATTATCCCTGACAAATAAAAATAGATCACCTTGAGTTCTCACTATTGTAGCACTATTTTCAATACTTAATCCGGGCCAAGTTTTTTCAGATAGTTCCTTAAATCTTTCAAACTCTTGATGGTAGTAGTTCAACTGATTTCTAAAGTTTCTGGAGCTCAAATAAGTAGAAACATTTTTTTGAACAGTTTCGAACTTGATTACGGATTCCCTTTTTAATAATGGCGATATTTGAGGTAAAATGCTAACCTCTTGCAGCCCTACATTCGAAGCAAATTTTTTAGATTCAACTGGAATGCCATCTTTCGTATATATCGTGGCGAATAATTCGGCACCATCCCCTACATATACATTTACTTTTACTCCGTTTTCGAATTCACCGATTATTTTCGACGGTGCGTCACCGTACATATAAAATATATTCTGCTCGGATATTTCAAGGTTCTTTATCGTTGGCTGGATTCCTAAGACGTCTTCACCTAAGGTAAGCCAGTCTGGCCTTTTTATATAATGTGTATTTCTTGCTTTATTAACGACTACTGATAGAATTCGTAAAGTCTCAATAATAGTGGATTTTCCTGCGTTATTTTTTCCAACTATTATTGTAAGTTCTCGAAGGGAAATTTCAGTTTTAAAGAAGCACCTAAAATTCTCAATGGTAATTTTCTTTAACATAAATAGACCTTGTGAAAAAAATGTAAGATAAGCAATCAATGTTATCATCTTAGTTAATACAGAACAATTCCATCAAGACTGACTAACTGATATATCCGTCACCAATGGGGCATATCCTCTTTTGGCTTTTCGTAGAAGCAAAAAAAATGAGCGCGGGCCTGGCGAGGCAAGACTTTGCGGCTATGAAAATACTACCCGGAGCAAAACGGAGGTGTGGAGATTTTCTAGCCCAAACCCGGAGGGCTCGGCCTTGCCTGCCGCAGCGGTTTACCTTTGCGGATACAAAAGCCAAAATGGAATGAAAGAGAATCATTGTATGGACGGTAAGCTCTTGCATTTCAGTTGTCTTAAAATCTTTCCTTTAAAAATCCGACTTCGGAGGATTTTTACCTCTGAGCAAGATAGTTTGTAAATACAAACGTACATCTTGCTGAAGCCCGAAAATCAGGGCTTCTTCCCAAGGGGGCAAGATTCGATTGTATCACAATCGTACATCTTGCTGAAGCCGCAATGCGAGGCTTCTTCCTGAAAGGCAAGATTCAATTGTGTAACAATTGTACATCTTGCTGACCATTTCAAACAGGGATGGTCTAAATCAATCATCTCATTCTTTGAGAAGCGAAGTTCTCATGTTTAATTCACCAGTCAAGAGCTTTCACGGCATAAATTCTCCTTCCCTCGTCAGTCCGATTTATTCCATGTTCTCTTGACAGGTTCATGCACTTAGAAGAAGGGCGGCTTAACAAAGGAATGGGATGGTGTATGAATTTTTTAAGAGGTATGTACTCATATCTCTTGAGGACTCGTACAATTACAATTATATACATTCGTTCAATTACAACTATATCAACATCAACCAGTTTATCATCTTACTATGAGATAGATACACATAAACATTGCATGAATTTTTAATAAAAATATTTACAAGTGTAACTAATTAGCACTATTTTTGTATTAAAGAAGCATGAATAGACTTGAAGAATTAAAAAGGCATCTTAAAAGAGGTCAGGTGTATCGACGGGATGATTTAGCCAAATGGTCTAAGTCAGTTGATCGGCATCTTGATGCTCTGGTTGAAGAAGATACACTTCAAAAACTTTCTCAGGGCCTATACTATTACCCGAAATTAAGTGTCTTCGGTAAAACTCCACCGAAGGAAGAGGTCTTGATAAGAAGCTTTCTTAAAGATGATAGGTTCTTGCTTACTTCGCCAAGTTCTTATAACAGTTTAGGGGTTGGCACTACGCAGTTATATAACGAAAGAACCGTATACAATCATAAGAGGCATGGTGAATTCAAACTGGGGAACAGGAAGTTCAGCTTTCGCATGAAGCCACATTTTCCGAGTAAAGTAACCAAAGAGTTTCTGTTAGTTGACCTGGTGAATAACCTTGAAACTCTTGCCGAAGACCCGACAGAAGTATTAAAAAACATAGCTTTAAAGGTTCGTACAATGGACACCAAAAAGTTGAAACGCTATGTGTCTCAGTATGGAAATGCCAAGGCAAAGAAAATACTAACTCCATTATTGGAGTCCGAAGCTAAACAGGATGTCTCTTAGTTATCTGCATGAACGAAAAGATTTCCCCGAGCTATTGCGCATACTCGAGGATGAGTCAGGTATTCAGGCAACGTTAATTGAAAAAGATTACTGGCTGATGCATGTTTTGTACGGCCTGAAAGCCCACGGATTTAGCTTTGAACTAAAGGGCGGAACCTCGCTGTCTAAAGGATTCAAAATAATACATCGTTTTTCTGAAGATATTGATATCCATATTACTCCTCCCAAGGAATTCGGGATCAATGAAAATCCTAAAAACAACAAGCCCAATAATGTTAAAGCCCGAAAAGACTTTTATGACTGGCTAGCTAAAACCATTAAAATAGATGGTATTGTTTCAGTTGAAAGGGACGTCGCTTTTGACGACCCGGAAAATTATCGTAGCGGAGACATCAGGTTACACTATGAAACAGCCACCTCTGCAATAGAAGGTATAAAAGAGGGAATCCTATTAGAAGCAGGTTTTGACACGGTAACTCCTAACCAAAGTATAACAATCAGTTCCTGGGCCTATGATAAAGCCATTGAGACAGAATCTATAAAGATTGCAGACAATAGGGCTATGGATGTGCGGTGCTATCATCCCGGCTACACCTTTGTAGAAAAGCTACAGACCATCGCAACCAAGTTTCGTCAGGAACAGGAAGATGGAACGCAAAAGCCCAACTATATGCGGCAATACTATGATGTATACTGTCTTTTAGAACATCCACAAGTATTAGACTTCATAGGAACTGCTGAGTATACAGCACATAAAGAAATCAGGTTTCCAAAGAAAGATATTGAGATTCCTATAACTGAGAATGAGGCGTTCTTACTTTCCAGACCTGAACAACGTGCCACATTCAGAAAACGATACGAGCTTACAAGGGCATTGTATTATCGAGGACAACCAGATTTTGATGAGGTGATTGGACTAATAAAGGAGTTTATTGGAAGGCTGTAGGAATGTCAGTTAAAATTTCAAAAGGCATTCCCTTTTTCTCAAAAACCCTCAAGTCGTCGTCAGACCAGACAGAAACATTAGCTAGCTTCTTTCTAAGGTCTGCTCTATTCACTTTTTTCCCCGGCAGGATAATTACTCCAAACTCATTCAAAATCTGTTTTACCAGTGAGCTTTTTTCTTCTGGGATATCAATAATTAACCTTTCCACATCTCAAATTTAAGAATTGTCTACAACAACAACTATGCTACTCTTGCCCAGTGCGTTTAGTATTTTACTTTGACGCCTTCTGAAAGCGCTGGATAAGAAACGTTCCTGGCAAGTCTATAATGCCATGGTTTAATTCAACTCCAGAACCCGATCCGGGTTTACTCTCATCAGGAAATGCTCGTCATGCGATACGACAATTAACGTCCCCTTGTAGTCATTTATAGCAGAAAGCATAATATCGATGTTCTGAATATCGAGATTGTTAGTTGGCTCATCCAAAACAATGAGGTCAGGAGATTGATGGCTAATAGTTAAACAGCAAAGCATTAATCGCATCTTCTCACCTCCGCTTAAAGCTCCGCAAGATTTGGCCCAGCTTTCTTTATCGAATAAAAACCTATTCAGCCTAATTTTCACTTCATGTTCCTCCAACCCAGAGTCATTAAACACCTGAGCCTGGTCGTACACTTGCAGGTTATTATCAATCAGTGAATAGTCCTGATCAATGTATAATGCTTTTTCCAACTGTCTTTTAACGGTTCCTTTTTGCGGCTCCAGCTTCCCAAGAATTATTTTTATCAGGGTAGTCTTACCGGAACCATTTGCTCCCCTTACCGAGATCCTTTCACCACTTTTTAATTCCAGGCTTAGGTCCTCTTTCCAAACCGGTTCATTATCAAAGGAAAAATTAATCTTCGTGGCACTGAACAGGAGCTTTCCTTTATGAATTCTGGAATCATCCAGATCGAGCTTCATTTTATCAATATCAGGCAAGGATGAACGCAGGTTATGATATTCCTGCCGTATTCCACTTATCTTCTCCGTATGAACACTCTTTAGTTTCGAAGTACTGTTTTCGGCATTATTCCTCATGGTGTTCATCATGATACGAGCTACCCCGGCCTTTTCCTGCTTTTTTTTACCGCGAGAGTCCAGTTTATTTTTCCTTTCTGTCGCTTCGCGTTCCTTTTCCCTCGCAATACGTAAGGCTTTCTCTTTACTTCTGAGGTCCTCGTTTAAAGCATTTAGTTCAACTGCTTTCTGTTCAGCATAAAAGTCATAATTACCACCATACACCTTGATTCCAGTTCTATCTAACTCGCAAACTTTATCTAACAGATTAAGAAGTTTACGATCATGACTTACAACGAGTAAAGTGGCAGATGCAGAACGAATAAAGTTGTAAAGCTGGTTTCTAGCTTCTAAATCCAGGTGATTGCTTGGTTCGTCAAGCAAGATAAAGTCAGCCTGGTGTATAGAAATCCCCGCCAGGAAAACTTTTGTCTTCTGCCCTCCGCTCAATGTTTCCAACTTCTGATCCAGACTAAGCTTATTCAATTGCCAGTAGGTTAAAGCTTCAATGCAACGCTCTTCAACTGTCCAGTCGTCGTTTAGTGTATTGAAGTATTGTTCTGTCGCATTTCCGGAAAGAATTTCATTAAGTGCAAAAAGCTTGTCTTTGATTCTTAATGCTTCTGCGATTGTTAGATGATCAAACTGTCCAAAAATTTGAGGCACATAGTAAGAAGTGGAGTCGACTGTCATTGTCCCGGAAGACGGATTCAACTCTCCGGCAATTATTTTCAGCAAAGTAGATTTGCCAGAACCATTATTACCGATCAAGGCAACTTTTTCCTTACGGTTTAAGGTAAGATAGATGTTGCTAAACAACAGATCTTTGTCAGGATGTATATATGAAAGGTTTTGTAACGTAAGCATGATTATTTCTTTAGGATGATAAATACAGAGACATTTATGCTGCTGCCTTATTTTCTGAAGAAATTAAATCCTACATGCTCTTTTTAGATTGGTTCGCTGCAAATATACAAATATTAGCAAAATGCATTGAAGCTAACGAAGCCCTTCTTCCATGATACCAAGATTACTTAAGTTACCAGCTAGGGCACGAAGTCAGGCTTACGATAATGATTAATGACTGATCAAAAACCAATGTGCAAAAGTTGCACATTGGTTACTGGTACCCTTAATGCTTGTGCAATTTTTTCTTTAATAATGCCATATCCTCACTTATCTTCTTCTCCAACACCTTAGCATATATTTGAGTTGTTGCAATCTTAGTATGCCCCAGCATCTTACTCACCGTCTCAATCGGCACCCCATTAGACAGCGTGACCGTCGTAGCAAACGTGTGTCTCGCCAAATGGAAAGTGATATTCTTCTTAATGCCACACACCTCAGCAATCTCTTTCAGATAAGCATTAACCTTCTGATTAGAAACTACGGGAAAAATAGTATGGGTCAATAATGCTCTTTGATTGTCTTTATATTTCTTCAGGATTTCTACCGCTTTGGGTAGTAGCGGGGTATTGACCGGAATATCCGTCTTCTGTCTACAAGTTCTTACCCACATCTCTCCATCCGCAGCCTCTACAATATTATCATGCTTCAGATTGATAACATCTACATATGTAAGACCAGTATAGCAACAAAAAACAAAGAGATCCCGGATCATATCAATGCGGTCGATATCAAAGACTTTGTTCTCCATGGTCTTTAATTCCTTTTCAGAAAGATGCTCCGGTTGACTTTCTGAATTTTGAGCTTGTAATTAGCGAAAGGGTCCTTAGAAATCCATTCAAGCCGGATAGCGAGATGAACCATCTTCTTAACGCGAATGATATGCTTCATTACCCCATTCTTGTTTAGAGGCTTTTGGTGGTCTATAGGTTTATGGTTGCGAAGGAAAGTTTCAAAGTCGTAAATGAACTTGTAATCAAGCTCATTCAGATATAAATCTGCTGACTTGAAATGCTTTTGAATAAACTTTACGAGGTACCGCTGGGTAACATAATAATGTTTAAGTGTGCTCCATTTTAGCACACTGGCGGCTGTTTCATTATGGTATTCAAACAAACTGCTTAATGTGTGTACCTCTTCAGCTGTTCCCAGGAATGAATCCTTGATGGCTTCAGCGCTAATCATCTTTCCTTTAAGATTTAGCTGCTGGTAGCAGGTTCCGATTGCCATCCTGACCTCCTGCAAGTAGTTGTTGATACTTTTAAATTCTTCCCGACTTCCTTTCAATGCTCCTTTGGCGTTGTCCCAGCATTTTACTTCTACCAGCTGTTTCAAGGCGATGTAACTACGTACCCTGTTAACCGTTACGCATGCATAAACCGGTGCTTTTCCCTCTCTTACTTTATCAGCTCTGATAGTAAAGTGAATTCCGAATGACTGTGATGATCTCATAAAATTTGTTTTTAGTTTAAAATTCATTCAATACATCCTATTTCTTGCCTTTATTTCAGGTAACACAGAGGTAACACAAACAGCCTGACAACAAGGCGATTTTAGTCAACTTTTTTGGTCGTAATTAACTGACAAGCAGAAGATTAGAACACTTTGTGTTACCTCAAAGGTAAAAACAAAAAACAGGTAGTCGGATTGGTAACGAGCAGATTGATTCTCTTTGAACTTACTTGAATTGAAATTTTACAAAAAACCCCGTAAATGGGTCAATTTACAGGGTTTTTCGATTTTGTTACACTTGTTTGTACCGGTTTGGAAGGTACTTCGTGCGCCCACCTGGGCTCGAACCAGGGACCAAAAGATTATGAGTCTTCTACTCTAACCAACTGAGCTATAGGCGCAGCTAACCGTGGTTTGCGCTGCAAATTTAATTATTTGAAGCAATTATTAAAATATCATAACGATAATAAAAGCAAAAATAAGCAGCTAACTGATAATCAAACCATTGTAGATTATTCCCAAACAAATTCTGGCATTAATCGCAACCTTTACCGTTTTAGGCTCTTCCGTATCACAACATTTCCTTTGTTTGGAACGGCATCAAATTGGAGTGTATCAAGATGTCCTTTATAGCTCAATCTCATTCCGTTTTGCGTTACAGATTTGATATTTGAGCCCACCGTATGTATCCTAATAGTGAGCGGCACATTAAAAGCATTGTTATCACTTAAGGTGTCGGTGAGGGATAACTTCCATTTGTGTTTGCTTTCTTTCATAGCAGTTAATTTAGCTGAATTTCTTTCCTTGTGATAAGCTATTACGTCTCTAAAGGTTGCAATCCATAGTTGGTCTTTCTTTTTTACAACCTCATCCATATGGGAAGTAAAAAGCGCGGTGCTTGTAACGATCCAGCCGCCTCCAATGCCGTGATATGTGGCACAATACCATCCGCCTTTTGTGATGACTCTATTTAAATCACCGGCAAAATCTTCCATAGTGAACCCTTCACCTATCATTGCGCTGTTTACTTTATAATAGCTATCGTCAGTGAATGGTGCCTCCCAAAAGTACTCATTAATTCTTGAAGGATTGATTTGAGTTGCCCTGGCCCCTATAGCGTACCTTTTCAGAATCGCTCGCAG
>DASVRX010000162.1:0-2213 GCA_036388375.1 Pedobacter sp.
CCTTGTGAATGGTTTCGTCACCTCCACATTAGAAACTTTTCCGTGACTTTTTCAACTAGCACCATTGGTTAATTAGTGATTTGGAACGTGCGCGTATTCATCCATGGCAGGGCTCTCTGCATCACGAGGATTTTCTGATTGAGTGTCAAGGTATTAATGACATTGAACAAAGAAGCATTCTTAAAAATATAGAGCGTTACGGCATTTGTCAGATTCGGCTTCAAAATCAGCCGCCGGAAGATTATGTGGTGGAAAGCTTATATAAATTAATGGGTCAGCCGGCTAATCGGCAAAATGATTTTGAAGGAATCATTAAAGACTTATTACCAACTCCTGGTATTGAAGCCAATACGGGAAGTTCCGCAGGTGATTTAGGATTTCACGTTGACGGCACACAAGCAGATTTACAACCCGCTTTACTTATTTTTCAATATGTCGCCACTGCCACTTTAGGTGGAAACAGTAGATTTGCCGACACCGCTAAAGTTTTGTTAGATATTGAACCCGAGCAAAGAGAACAACTTTTAATTAATTTAGCCCGCAAAGATGCTGCCGCTTTTTCAAAAAAAGGAATGGATCACGTGGGTCCGGTTTTTTCCTTTCCCGATGGTTATAGTTTAGCTTGTCGGGTTCGCTATGATTCAGTATTAACTATTAATCCTGATTGTGAGAGTAATTTCCAATTACTTAAAAGTAGATTCGATGATCCAAAATATCAGACACTATTTAAGCCTCGACCTGGTGATGTTATTGTTTTTGATAATTGGAGAATTATGCATGCCCGCGATGAAATATATAGCCAGGTTCAAAGGCATCACCGTCGTGTTTGGCTGAATTTTTTGCGTCAGGAACTGCAATCAAGATATTTCTTGGGAATTCGTCCGATATCGGATGGAGTTAAAGCAAAAATTAAAGAAGCCAATGGACTTTAATTAACAATTAAAAATATTAATTATCAAAAACTGTTCTTTTTATTCCATATATTGGAATGACTAAATCAACGTTTAATAAACTTCCAGAAAATGATTGATAAATCTATCTTGTATTTGAGTTATTCAGTGAATTTCAGATAAAAGATTCATTGGAACAATAATGATAGAAATTCCTAACCTAAAACCAACCTCCAGCGAAGTAGATGTAAGAGAAGAGCTGGTTTCTCCTCTGCTAATTGTGCTTGGATATGATGGTGAAGAAATAATTAGGGAACGAAGATTAAATTTAGGAAGTGGTATAGAGGTTAGAGCGGATTACGTCATTGAAACAGGTTATGATAATGAGTTTGCTTTACCAACTAATCGAATAGTCATTGAGGTAAAAAAGCCTGGGACTACTCTCTCGGATGAAGTATTAGACCAAGCGATTTCCTACGCCTCGCATCGCCTGATAGAAGCCGCTTACGTGATTTTGATAAACGGCATAGATATGATTGTCTATGAAACCATCGGCAACACACCTGTAAAAATTCTCAACGTAAAGGTAGCAGAAATTAACAGCAAATGGGATTTAATTGTCAGGCAGATTGGTGCCTCAGCTATGAGATGTTATTTTGCCGGAACAGAAATAATTGACATTATCGGCGCGGGCGGTTTCGGACGCGTGTTTAAAGTGCGCCATAAAAGATTAGGAAGGATTGAAGCATTAAAAGTGCTCAACCCGAGCATGGAGCAAAAATCAACTATCACTCATCGCTTTAACCAGGGAGCAAAAGGACTGCTTTATCCAGACATCCATACATTTGTGATATTTACGATGCTGGAGTTTATCGAGGGCGACCATACTACAGGATAGACTACGTTCCGGGTCTTAGCGTTACCGATTATGTAAATGACCATCAACTCTCTACCGAAGAGAGAATAGCTTTATTCGATAAAATATGTCAGGCAATTACTCATGCGCATACACAGGACATTTTTCACTGCGATTTAAAACCAGCAAATATATTAGTCACTGACGCGGGCGAGCCGAAAGTTATAGATTTCGATTTTTGTCATATAGGTGATAAATCCAGCACTATCGTATCCCAGATTGGAGCGACCATTGCATATATGGATCGGACTATCTGGCGGACACCTCAAAACCGTGACGAGCTTGCAGACGTTTTTTCAATGGGGTTGGTTCTTTGGTCAATTCTTACCGGAAAGGAATTGAGTCCAGATTGGACGGCACAGGATTTAATGAGCGAATTGATAGAGAAATTAGGTGAAAGAGCCGAA
>DASVRX010000163.1:0-13585 GCA_036388375.1 Pedobacter sp.
TAAGAATGATAATTCTTTACAGGCAACTTTTAAATGTATATAAACAATTAAAAGCAAACAAAAGTCCTTATTCACACAATTCGGGGACTTTCATACGAACTTATACTTCTGAAATAGATAACAGTGTTCAAAATTATATTTTACATGTTCCTAAGTCTTATTCTGAGGGCAAAAAATTTCCGGTGATTTTTAATACAGCAATTGCTTCGAGTAAAACGCCATATCTAGAAAGTATACGGGTCAATAATTCCTATGTTATATTAAATTATGGAGAGCTCGCCAACAAATATAATGTCTTAGTTGCAGAGCTAAATGGCAGGACCACCGATAAACATAATTACAATACCATTGAGGAGACTGAATTTTTTGAGGTACTTAAGTCCATAAAAGAAGATTATAGTGTTGATTCGAGCAGAGTATACTTGACCGGCTTTTGTATGGGGGGGTGGAGCGCACTAAAACTTGCTACTAAGTACCCTGATAAATTTGCGGCGATTTCGTTAAACGCTTCAGGTTACAAACTTTCGGACATAGATAATAAATGGCTTAAGCAAAACGAGCCTCTTAAATATCTCAGCAATTTAAAAAATGTACCTATACTTCAAGTGCATTCAGAACTGGATCATCATACTGACATTGAGATAGGTGATGTGTTGAATTATGAAATGAAAAAGAACGATTTAGATAGGGTCACTTATAATCGTTTACCGCCGGGGGCTCGTTATTTTTATACTGAAGGCTTTGAGTTTTACGACCAGAGCTTTGCATACTTATGCAAGCAAAAAATATCGGCTCCAACTGAAGTTCATTTTACTACTGGACATTTGAAGAATAACCATGCTTATTGGGTCAAACTAAATGCTATTAGTTACTCCCGAGAAGCCAGTATACATGCGAAGATTAGAGATAACTTTCTTGCTATTAATTGTAAAAACGTAATTTCTTATTCTATTGATTTGAAACAGCTGCCCTATCAAAAGGATAGAAGGCTGCGAATAGTAGAAAATGGAAAAGAGGTTTACTACGCTTTAGCTCGTAAATCCAACCTTACATTTAACAAACAACCTGGCACAAGAGTCAATCTTTCAAAAACGCATAACGTCGAAGGGCCGTTAGCACATGTTTTCACCCGAAAGTTTGTCTTGGTAACAGGTACCCTTGGGAATCAAATTGAAGATAAAAGGTTAAATAGTCTGGCCGATAGTATTGATACACTTTGGAGTAATCGCTATCTGGTATCCTGCAACAGAAAGATGGACATTGATATCACGAAAAAGGATTTTCTGAATTCAAATCTGATACTTTTAGGGAATGCTGGGTCGAATAGTATTATACATAGAATTATAAAAAACATCCCCTTGAAAATTGCATCAGACTATATACAAGTGGGTGACAAGCGATTGTTAGGGAATCGTTTAGGATTTTACATGGTTTACCCTAATCCTTTAAATTCTCGGAAGTATATCGCGATTATCGGTTATAATAATCCGTCATATATGTCGCTTGGTTTTGAACGCTTTGATGGAATTACATTTAGAGATATTTCAAATTACGGTTGGTATGATTACAAAATATGGCAGGTATCTAACCAAGAGGATGCATTAATAGGGTATTTTAATTCAACCTGGAATACTACTAATAAATAGCCAAAATTATCAGAGATAATACCGTATGTGAAATTGTTTTCAATGAGGCATCGCATATTAATGCAATTTATAGCAGGAAGAGCTAAGCGTGGTTTCATAGGACAAGTGATAATTGGCAACACTGATATAAATGGCACCAGTATAGCGAGCTACCAAAAGGTAGAGATTGCAGACAATGTTCTGTCAGGCCCTAATGTTGTTATAATGGACTGTAACGGACGTCGATTAGAGGGAAAATTAGCAGAAGAAGAGAGCGATTTTCCGGCAGATAGTTGCCCTGTTAAAATATGTAAAGGAGCATGGATCGGAGATAGAGCCTTGATGTTAATAGCGTAATAGTTGGCGAGTACGCTGTGGTTGCTGTAAACAGTGCTGTTACTAGAGACGTTCAGTCTTTTACGGTGGTTGGTGGAAATCCTGCAAATTTATAAGGAGTCTAGTCTAGCCGTTGTAGAGTTGAATTTTGAATTCTTTAAGACTTTGGATATTAAGATTTGAAAGTCATATCAATAAATCTAACTTCTATTTAACATAAGGTTTATTATAGCCTTTTTTGAGGTTGTATTGAAGAAACAAACCATTATTGAGCAGTTGAAGAATCGATTAATAGAAGAAGATGACTATAGACGGAGTAAAGCTCTTTAATGGAGTGGGATCCCGCTCTAATAGACGGAGCATTAAATGATGTGCTTGCTTCTCCTGTAAATCAAGAAGGAGAGTAGTTTATACTGGCTTCAGCTCATTTGCGAATACAGTGTATTCGCAATTAAAAATCCTGTTAAATTCACGAAAAAGTTCAATTTGTCTTTTCGAGTATCATGATATGAAGTCTCTTTCATTAGTTCCACGATCATTAAAGTTGCAAGTCGCCTTAAAATAAGAGTTATAGTTGCATCTTTATACTCAACAGGGCAAGTCGCTCTTTAGCGGTTTTATTATTGGACTTCAAACTAAATACTAGCTAATTTTCTTAAATCTTCCAGAAAATGGTTCGAGAAATGCCCAGGTGGGCGCACGATTAAGTAAAACCTCGATTTTGTTTCAGAATCGAGGTTTTTGGTTCAAGCCCAGTTGGCTTAACCAACTGGTTAAAGTTGAAAAACGAAGGTTATTTATACAACTACCGCATACTTTCTGCAGATACCTTTTGATAGCGTTTGCGATAAGTCAGGGGATTTTCGCCTGTTAAGAGACGGAACTGTTTGTTGAAGTTCGAAAGTGTATTAAACCCGCATTCGAAACTGATTTGACTGATTGTGATTTTTTCCTCGTTTAAGAGCTTGCAGGAATATTCGATCCGTATTTCTTTTACAAAATCTGAGAAGGATTTATTAACTCTTGCCTTAAAAAAACGACAAAACGAAGTTGGAGTCATGTTTATAATTCCGGCAACTTCATTTAAACTGATTTTCTGCCTGAAATTTTTCATCACATACTCGTACACCTTATTCATCCGGTCTCCTTCAGACTTTATGTCTGATGTGTCGTAATTATGATGAGTAATAGGCGTACACTCAAAAGAAGAAGCAATAACATTCAAGATTTCCAATACCCGGATAATTCCTGGCAAGCCTTTGAGTTCCAATAATTCCAGCATCAGCTTTCCGATAATTTTGTTTGTATTTCCGGTAATTTCCAATCCTCGTAACGATTTCGTGAACAGTAGATTCAGGACTTCAAGTTCCTCCTTTTGATTTACTGCTTCGCCTAAAAAATCCTCCCTCAAATACAGTACAATTCCGGAAGTGCTTAGCTCTTTACTTTTCTTAAAATAAGCATCATCACTCTTCCATAAGTGTGGCAGGTGAGGGCCGGTAAACACGATATCTCCCTCCTGAAACGGTTTTATACTGTCGCCGATGAAACGTGTTCCTCTTCCTTCCAAGACAAAAAATAATTGAAATTCCGGATGGGAGTGAATGTTCGGATCAAAATAAGAAGAATGCAGTTTCTGAATGACGTACGATTTATTTTCCGGTATAGGTGATTTCTTTATTATACTTCTCATTTGTCGTTTTCGAGTATTAAAATTAGAATAAATAACCGACAGAAGATAATATACAGTCAGAAATGGATAAAATTAAGTAAAGTTGTTTGCTTCAAAAGAAGGATACTTGTATAATCCAATCCAACTTATAAGCAAAAATGAATCGAATAGATCTTTTGTTGTTATTGACGGCTTTACTTTTTCAAGGCTGTTCGAACAAAACAATGAAAGCCGGGGGCAGTGCTAAGCAACAAGTAGTCTCGAGACGGGCAGAAGTATTATTCTTAGGTCATTCGAGTAAGCATCACAACTCGTATAAATATGCACCCTGGCTAGCAAGTGCTGTATTTAAACAAGGCATTAATATTACTTATACAGATAATATCACCGATCTAAACTCTCAGAATTTAGCTAAATATGATGCTTTAGTTATTTACGCGAACCATGATACCATTGCTCAATCTCAAGAAGAAGCTCTTAAAAACTTTGTTGAAAAGGGAAAGGGGTTGGTGGCCTTACATTCCGCATCTTTCTGTTTTCGAAACTCCGATTGGTATTTAAATGCTGTAGGGGGACGTTTTAAAACTCACGGCGAAGATAAGTTTACGGCTCGATCCACCGGCGTGAATCATCCGGTAATGGAAGCTGTAAAGGAGTTCGAAACTTGGGATGAGACCTACGTACACGAAAAGCTCAATAAAGATAAAATAGTGCTAATGGAGCGGGTGGAAGGATCCCGTCGAGAGCCTTATACCTGGGTTCGTAATCAGGGAAAGGGGAAAGTATTTTATACTGCTTTTGGTCATAACGACAGCACTTGGAGAAATCCCAATTTCTTAAAACTAGTGGGCAACGGAATTCTTTGGTCCTTACCAAGCAGTATTAGAGACGCGGTAAATGCCTTTCAAACTCCTCAGGGTGTGTATACTGAAGCTAAGATTCCTAACTACGAGAAGCGAAATCCTGAACCTAAATTTCAGCTCCCGTTTAATCCTGCAGAATCTCAAAAGTTAATGCAAGTTCCGGCAGATTTTAAAATAGAATTATTTGCTGCGGAGCCGGACAAAAGATACCAACGGCGACGACAAAGCCGACATTCAAGAAGTTATTATGACCGGGTGGGGGAACAGCGATACTCATGCCGGACCTTCTAATCTTAAATACGGTTTCGATAACCAGATATGGGGGGTACTCGGTTATTCGGGGTTCGACGGAAAGGTGGGTGATAAGAAAATGAAGTTTTCGCAAGGCGTTTATCGTTTTACTCCCGACGGGAAGCAACTGGAATATTTAGCAAGCACAAGTAACAATACCTGGGGCTTAGGTTTTTCAGAAGAAAATGACGTTTTTATTTCTACCGCGAATAATACCCACAGTGCTTTTCTAGGTATCCCCAAAAGATATTTTACAAAAGATTTTGGTGGAAATAAAACCCAGCCTGTTAAAAAGATTGACGGACACTACGACATGCACGTTGTTTTCCCGAATTTAAGACAGGTAGATGTTTTCGGAGGCTTTACTGCTGCAGCCGGACATAACCTATACACTGCTCGAAGCTTCCCTAAAAGCTATTGGAACAAAGTTGCTTTTGTGTGCGAGCCTACAGGTCGGGTTGTTCACCAAGCAATAATGCAGCAAAATGGTGCCGGTTTTATCGAAAAAGACGGCTGGAACTTTTTAGCAAGTGCAGATGAATGGGCCGGACCGGTGCATGCGGAGGTAGGTCCCGACGGAGCGGTTTGGATAGCGGATTGGTATGACTTTATTATTCAGCATAATCCTACCCCGAGAGGTTTTGAAAATGGTGCCGGAAACGCTTATATAAATCCGCTTCGCGATAGAGAAAAAGGAAGAATTTACCGGATAGTTTATAAAGACGCTAAGCCTTACAAACCAATACAGCTGTCTAGAAATGATATCCCCGGCTTGCTTTCCGCTTTAAAAAGCGATAATATGTTTTGGAGAACAACCGCTCAACGTCTGCTGGTCGAGTCAAAATCTCAAACTGCTTTACCGGAACTTTATAAGATTGTAAACAATACAACGGTAGATGATATAGGCTTAAACGGCCCAGCAGTTCATGCGTTGTGGACACTGCATGGTTTAGGAGCTTTAAACGGATCTAACCAAGAAGCTTTGAAAGAAGCAATTAAAGCATTATCGCATCCCGTGGCAGCGGTAAGAAAGGCCGCCTTAGACGTGCTACCAAAAAATGCTTCAATGGGAAATACCATCCGGCAATCGAACACCCTGCAGGATAAAGATTTAAGAGTACGTTTAGCTGCAGTGCTTGCCATTTCCGATCTTCCGGCAAACGAGGAAGCGGGTGAGATGATTTACCAAGCTTCGCAAAACAACGAGAATTTAAAAGATGAGTGGATTTCGAGAGCCCTGTTTACCGCAGCTTCAACACATCAAATAGGATACGCAAAAGCTTACACTAAAAATAAATTGGAGGCATCCGCCTTTAGCGCTCAGGTTGCCCGCGGATTAGAAAAAGGTGCGGAGACCGAAATTAAATCTGTGGATAGTAAAGCCAAAGGTAACGGTCTACCGACAATCGAAATCGAGCTAAAAGTCATCGAACAAAAAATGCAGTTCGATAAGAAGACTTTTACTGTTAAGGTGGGACAAAAAGTTATTTTAAAGTTTTCCAACCCTGATTTTATGCAGCATAATTGGGTGTTGATAAAGCCGGGAAGTGCCGAAAAGGTAGGTGAAGCTTCAGACGCTTTAGCTCGGGATCCTAAAGGCCCCGAAAAAAACTATGTTCCTGAAATACCCGAAGTTTTAAAAGCGACAAAACTTTTGAATCCAGAGGAAACGGTGACCTTAGAATTTACGGCACCCCAAAATCCGGGATCGTATCCTTACCTCTGTACATTTCCAGGACACTGGAGGATTATGAACGGAATAATGAAAGTTACAAGGTAAACTGAATCATTAAATAACCAAACATGCAAGCTAGCCCAGCTGACACCGCAACAAACCTTGAAGTGCCGAACAAAAAATTGTTTTGGGCATGTTTTATGGCTCTTGTTACTACATCTTTCGGATTTATACTACGCGCCTTAACCCTGCCGCAATGGGGTGCAGAATTTAATTTAACAAAAACTCAAATCGGCGAGATTGCGGGTGTAGGTCTATGGCCTTTTGCTATCAGTATCGTGCTTTTTAGTTTAATAATTGATAAGGTCGGGTACAAAAACTCGATGATCTTTGCTTTTATCTGCCATGTATCGTCAGCTATTCTTACCTATTTCGCCACCGGATACACGACACTTTATGTAGCTACTTTTATAATGGCGCTTGGTAACGGAACGGTTGAAGCGGTAGTTAATCCGGCTGTTGCGACTATGTTTCCTAAAGAAAAAACTAAGTGGCTGAACATGCTTCACGGCGGTTGGCCTGTAGGCTTAGTATTAGGTGGAATAATTGCCCTTTTTATGGGGCCCGAAGTAAGCTGGAAACTTAAGGTTATTCTTGTTTTGCTTCCGGCAATTGCCTATGGCGTTATGATGATTCCCCTGCGCTTCCCCGTTAACGAGCGGGTAAAAGCAGGTGTTTCTTATCTGGACATGTTAAAAGAAGTAGGCGTAGGCGGAGCGCTAATTATAGTAGGTCTAATTGTATTTCAGTTAGGAAGCGTGTTTGGTTGGTCTACTACAGCCAACGTAATTATCATTGTAGCAATTGTTGCTCTCTTCGGGCTGTATGTTAAAAGTTTCGGACAGCCTTTATTTATAATCATGTTGATTATCATGATACCGCTGGCTACAGCCGAATTAGGTACTGACAGCTGGATTTCAGATCTCATGGCACCGGAAATGGTTAAAGTAGGACTTCAACCGGGATGGATTTTGGTGTATACCTCTGCTATTATGGCCATACTGCGTCTTTCTTCCGGCAAGATAGTTCATCATATTTCTCCGCTGGCACTTCTTGCCATTTGTTCGGCAATAGCTGCCTTAGGTCTTTATCTTCTTTCCAATTCGGTAGGAATTATGGTTTTGGTTGCCGCCACAATTTTTGGCCTGGGAAAGACTTTCCTGTGGCCAACTATGCTTGGTGTTGTATCAGAACGTTTCCCGAAAGGAGGAGCTTTGATACTTAACATTCAGGGAGGTGTGGGGATGATAGGTGCCGGAGTTATTGGTGCGGTTATTTTAGGATTTATTCAAGATAAAACTATTGATTCAAACCTTCGCGAACACGATCAAAAGAGTAATACTGCCTTACACAGCACTTATGTTACTGAAGAAAAAACAAGTCTATTCGGTGATTACCGTGCAGTAGATGTTCAAAAGTTAGCGATGGCTACTCCGGCAGAAAAGCAGACGGTTTTGGAAGTTCAGGAGGGAGCGAAGAAAGAAGCTTTAAAAAAAGTCTCCTTGTTTCCGGTTTTTATGCTTATCTGCTTCATATTGCTGATTTTTTATTTCCGATCCAAAGGCGGTTATAAAGTGGTGCATTTACCGAATGAAAACTTGCAGGTAGCAGAATGAGAAATAGCTACTACAATAACTAATAGCAATACAATAAATCAATGAATCAGAAAAAAATTAACATAGCGATAGTAGGCTTAGGATTTGGAGCTGAATTTATTCCGATCTACCAAAAACATCCTAATGCAAACATGTATGCTATTTGTCAGCGTAATCAAGAAAAGTTAAAAGAAATCGGTGACGCATTCGGGATTGAGCACCGGTACACGGACTGTGATGAGCTGCTTAAAGATCCTAACATAGATGCTGTTCATATCAACACGCCCATTCAAAGCCACGCTGAGCAGTCGATAAAAGCTTTACGTGCAGGAAAACACGTTGCCTGCACAGTTCCGATGGCCACAACCGTCGAAGAATGCCGCCAAATTGTTGAAGCGGTAAAGGAAACGGGTTTAACCTACATGATGATGGAAACGGTGGTTTACAGCAGGGAGTTTTTGTTCGTAAAGGAGATGTATGAGAAAGGCGAACTCGGGAAAATCCAATTCTTACGAGCTTCACATCAGCAAGAAATGGCCGGTTGGCCGGGATATTGGGAAGGCCTGCCTCCTATGCATTACGCAACTCATTGTGTAGGTCCGGTATTGGCACTTTCTAAAGCTGAGGCTGAATACGTTTCTTGTTTAGGTTCAGGTAGGATAGATGAAAACCTTATTCCGAAATACGGTTCTCCGTTTGCAATAGAAACCTGCCACATTAAGTTTAAAAATTCTGATTTAGCGGCTGAGGTAACGCGTTCGTTATTTAACACTGCTCGTCAGTACCGAGAAAGCTTTGATGTTTATGGTTCGAAAAAGTCGTTTGAGTGGACGCAGATAGAGCACGAGGACAGCGTAATACATACTGGCGAAACACCGGAAAGAGTGAAAATTCCTGATTATGCTCATTTACTTCCTGAGGAGATTCAAAGCTTTACTACAGAGGGAGTTTACGATTCGGATGAGAATCAACACCTCTCATTTATTCAAGGAGCCGGCCACGGCGGCTCGCACCCGCATTTGGTGAATGAGTTTTTAAAAGCTTTGATAGAAGAACGGCAGCCTTATCCGAATGCTACCCAGTCGGCAAATATCACCTGTGTCGGAATTTTAGCCCATGAATCCGCAATGAAAGGCGGCGAAATTATAAAGTTACCGGAATTTACTCTAAGTAATCAGCTTTAAAATATACCCATGGTTAGATCAGTTATCTTGTTTATCTCCTTTCTTGTTTTAAACGTCTGGACAGAGTTTCAAGGCTTTATTGCAAATCATCTTGCCTGCAATTCGGCCGAGGTTGTGCTTAGGGTTGAAGAAGACAGGGCCTCCGGCTCTATATCTGTTTTTCGTTCAAATTCCGATAAACCTATTCTTGTACAAAATGCCCCGGGCGATCATCGCCCATATATTCATCCCATTACGGCTCCTGATGGAAAAGGTGTGTTAACGGAGTACAGTCCGGGACACCATAAACACCAAACCGGCTTGTATTGGGGCTATACCCGGGTAAACGGACGAGATTATTTTCATAACCCCGGAAACAATTATTGGAAAAAAGTTGCTGCCGGTGTTATCGATAAAGAAGGGAAAGAAGTTAAGTGGCAAACAGTTTACGATTTACTGGACGAACAAGGAAAAACTATTCTTACGGAAACCCAGGTTTGGGCTATGAAAGAGGAAGACGGGAAGTACTTTTTGAGTCTGGAATGGAAAGGCTTGGCAAAAACTGACGTTACGATAGGAAAATATGATTACGGCGGTTTGTTCTTAAGAATGCCTTGGCGGGAGGGAGTAAAAGGTGAGGTTGTGAATGCTGCTCGTCAGAAAAATGAAAAAGCGGAGGGTCAGAAAGCGATGTGGGTAGATGTAGGCTTGCAGGTGGAAGGAAGGGAAGATGCAGCGCACATAGCAATCTTCGACCATCCCGAAAATAAGGGCTACCCCAACAAGTGGCGGGTTGACGATCAGTTTGGTATCGGGCCATCCAGAGCCCGCGATGCTGACTGGACGATAAAAAAGGGTGATACAGAAGTAATTAAGTATGGTCTTGTTGTCTATACCGGCGAACTGAACGACTTAAAAGTTACAGAACATTGGGGAAATTATACGGGTAAGAAAGGGATGTTCAATACCGCGACCTTGTGGGATTTGGCGAAACAGGAAGGAAAGGAAGCGAAGTTTTTAAGTCCGGAAGAAGCTGTTAAAAACATGACCGTTAAAGAAGGTTTTAAGGTCAATGTTTGGGCTGCAGAGCCAATGATGACTCAACCTATGGCGTTTTGTTGGGATGATAAGGGCCGTTTGTGGGTGGCCGAAAATAAAGATTACGAATCTCGCGGCCACGGGTTCTCGAATGCAGGAAACAGCAGAATTTTAATTTTAGAAGATACCAACCACGACGGTATCGCCGATACGAAAAAAGTTTTTCTTGAGGGAATTCCTTTTCCGGCAGCATTGGCTGTCGGCTTCGACGGGGTATTTGTGGGGGCTCCGCCAAACTTGCTGTTTGTTCCCGATAAAAACCACGATGATAAAGCGGAAATGGAGAACATTGAAGTTAGGCTTACCGGATGGGGCATTCGCGACAGGCACGAAACTTTAAACAGTTTACATTGGGGACCCGACGGTTGGTTGTACGGCTGCCAAGGTTTTGCAACGCCTTCTAAAGTGAGAAAACCGGTAGGAAAGGGGCGTTTGTTCAAACACAAAGAACCTTTTCCGGAAGATATCTTACAGGGAGAAGGAGTTGATATTAACGGAGGAGTTTGGCGCTATCATCCAACCAAAGATAAATTTGAAGTTGTGGCTCATGGTTTTAGTAACCCATGGGGAATTGATTACGACTCAAAAGGGCAACTGTTTATCAGCGCTTGTGTAATTCCGCATTTGTGGCATGTAATCCCGGGAGGTATTTATCATAGGCAGGGCGGCCAGCACTTTAACCCTTATGTTTATGAGGATATAAAAACCATAGCTGACCATAGCCACCGTTCGGCCCACGGGGGAGCAAGAATTTATCAGTCTGATGCGTTTCCGCAAGAACATAAAGGGCGTTTATTTATGGCAAACATCCACGAGCACGGTGTACTGTCTGATATTTTAGAGCGAAAAGGTTCAGGGTTTATCGGGCATCACGGTGATGACTTCATGATGGCTAACAATGCACAATGGGTGGGTTTCAGCATGGAAATAGGCCCTGCAGGAGATATGTTTGTATTAGACTGGCACGACGCGGATATTTGTGGTCAAGAAGTTTTAAACTCGGAAACAGGACGAATTTTCAGGATATCATCGAAGGATAAAAAGCCGGAAAACTTTAAAGGACGTTACGATGATCTCTCAAAAATGAGTGATAAACACTTGGTAGATTTCCAGACCAATAACAGCGACTGGCATGCACGAAGGGCGAGAGTCATTCTCCAGTACAGAGCCTCGAAAGGATTGCTCAAAAAGACGACACATAAAGAGCTCTTCAAAATGTTTAAAGACAATGCCAATCCGGATTGGCGATTACGAGCGTTATGGTCTCTGCATGTTACCGGAGGTTTGCAAGAAAATACGCTTGCAGAAATGCTTTCAGACAAAGACGAATATATCCGAGCTTGGGCAATTCAATTGTTGTGCGAAGATAAATCACCGTCGGAAAAAGTCTTAGCCAAGTTTACCGCAATGGCAGGCAGCGATGCTTCCCCTGTAGTTCGATTATATTTGGCTTCCGCCTTACAAAGAGTGGATAAAAAAGCCGCTTGGGCCATAGCCGCAGAATTAGTTAAGCACGGAGAAGACAAAGACGATCACAACTTACCAAAGGTGATTTGGTACGGAATGGAACCTTTAGTTGCTCAAGATCCGTCGAAAGCGCTAAGTTTAATTTCTCAAGGCGAAATTCCTTTGCTTACCCAATTTACTGCCAGAAGGGTGGTTGATGGGAACGCTGTTTCATTGCTTACTGAAGCGGTAGCAAAATATCCGAAAATACAAGTTGGATTGTTGGAGGGAATGTTGAGTGCGTTGGAGGGCAGAACTGATTTAAAAGCACCCTCCAATTGGAAAGATGTTTATAGAAAGCTTAAAAGTGATAAGGGCAGATCAGCGCTGCTTGTAGAAGAAATAACCCAGCAATTTGGCGACAGTGAGGCAGCGATTTCTTCTTTAACGGTATTAAAAGATAAAAGCTCTTCAACTGAGAAAAGAAGAAAGGCCATGCAAATGCTTGCAGCTCAGCAGCGACCTGAACTTGTAATGGAATTGCCGAAATTGTTGAGCGATAAAGATCTTAGATTGGAAGCTATACGCTCTATAGCAGCTTTTGAAGAGGAGCATTTAGGGAAAGCTTTATTAAAACAGTATAGCTTATTTTTAGATGTTGAAAAAGCGGAAGTGGTACAAACTCTCTCATCCAGACCCAAATATGGTTGGTTGTTGGCAAACGCCATTAAAGATAAGTCAATACCTCGACGTGATATTCCGGCAAATACGGCCAGGCAACTAAGAAGAGTTGTTGGCAGCGGTTTCGTAGAAATTTGGGGGCCTATAGATGAAGTTGGAGGTGGTGATAAAAAGGAATATATTAAATATCGAAATATTTTAACGGAAAAAGCCTTAGCAGGCGCTAATTTAAAGCAAGGAAAAGCACTCTTTGCTCGTACCTGCGGCAGCTGTCACCAATTAAAGGGCGAAGGGGGTAATATCGGACCCAACCTTACAGGGTCAAATAGAACGGATATAAATTATTTGCTTCTTAACGTTTTAAACCCCAGCGGTGAGATTCAGGATGCTTATAAACTAGTTGTTATAACTACTCGCGACGGACGAACCTATTCGGGCAATGTAATTTCTGAAAATGAACGGCAGCTAAAATTAAGAGTGGTAGGTCAAGGTGATGTAGTAATCATTAAATCCGGCATCCAATCTCGCGAAGTAATCCCTGTTTCTTTAATGCCGCAAGGTCTTTTTGAGACTTTAACAAATGGCGAAGTTGTTGATTTGGTTGCTTATCTGCGTAAATTAGACTAGGAATTTTTTCACTAACTAGTAAGCTGAGTTCGATTTAAAACAGGGCAATTTGGACGGTTTTCGCTGTTTAAATTTGCTTGCAGGTTTTCAGGAAAGAAGGCGTCAACGTTTATATCAATGGATTTGAAAGAAAGTCATTAAGCCTAATTGTTAGTCTCAATAAATGAACGTTATTTGGCTTTCTTCAAATCAGGTAATGTAAAACGCTTGAGAAATTGGGCATCGATATTGTGTCTACAGGATGTGTTTAAACTAGCCAACTTTCTCAAATCTTCCATAAAATGGTTCGAGAAGCACGCAGGTGGGCGCACGAAAGACCTTCCCAACGAAGGTCAAACGCCTGTAAATCATCTGATTTTCAGGCCTTATAGTTTAATGCCTCCCAGCCTTTTCCAAAGTTTCTCAATATGTCTGGACCTTCTTGGGAGAATATTACTTCTTCAATTTAAATAC
>DASVRX010000164.1:0-8925 GCA_036388375.1 Pedobacter sp.
CTCGCCATAAATGATCCCATCGATTCGTTGTAAATAGGTATTTCTGTTAACTTGGGCAGCGGTAAGATTCAACTTTTGTTTCCATTCTGTAGCCAGTTTTTTTACTGTCACATTTCTACTTCCGGGATTTGGGTGAGATGAAAGAAAATCGGGTAGTTCTTCTCTGCCAGCCTTTGCCGAACTGCGTTCAAGAGTGGTAAAGAAATCGGCCATGTGGTGTGCATCATAATTTATCTTAGATGAATATTCAACACCTAGTTCATCAGCCTGACGTTCATCATCACGACCAAACTTTAAAAACAACAAGCCTAAGCCTTGCGATGCTTGTTGTGCAAATTGTCCGAAGGTTGGTGAGATAACCATTCCCGCAATTAATCCGACCTGACCGAGCATGGCATTTCGCTGCTGAACCACCGAATGCCTGGCAGTGATATGTCCGATTTCGTGGCCTAAAACACCAGCAAATTGTGCTTCATCGTTAAAATTTGCCATAATGCCTCGCGTGAAGTAAACATATCCTCCGGGAGTCGCGAAAGCGTTTATTACATCAGAATCTACAATTCTAAATTGATAATTCAGGTTTGGCCGGTGCGAAACCGCTGCCATGGCCTTTCCTTTTTGATTGATGAAATCCTGCAGGCCCTTATCTTCATAGAGCCCGTATTGTGCGATAATTTGCGGATCGGCTTCCTGACCCATAGCAATTTCTTGTGCTTCAGACATCAATACAACTTGTTTTTTCCCGGTAACGGGATTAACGGCGCAAGAGTTTACTAAAACTAGAGATGCGCATAAGAAGGAAAATATTTTATATTTTTTCATGCTATTTAAATGAATTGAAGGTGGTTTATTATCTTATAGTTAATTTAAGTATTCAATATTCAGGCCAAAATCTTTAACAGTGTCTAATCGGCATAATGGCTGATTTCAAGTACCACTGAAAAATTTATGACTATTTATAGATACACAGAGTGATTTTAAGAGTCTAACTAATTATTTGATTCAGTACTTTTGATTCCTTTAAAAGCGCATAGTTTAAACCGCTTTGTCTTTTTACATGTACTAACTCCCAGTGATTTGAGTTTAAGGAAATTATGAATAAACGCACTCTTGTTCTCCCAATTTTGTCCATGTTGGTATTGAGCGCATGCTCTTCTTTATATATGCCCAATGTTCCGAATACACCTATGTTAAGTAGCGCAGGCGAGTTGAATGCTAGCGGCCATATATCGCTTCGCGGAAACGTAAGCTTAAATTCGGCTTATGCAGTTTCCGATAACTTTGGTGTAATCTTAAACGGTGCCTTCATTAACCGTGATCAGCGTAAAAAAGATTTTAGCCAGACTATGCTCGAAATGGGAGGGGGCTACTTCACTACCTTTGGTCCTGATAATAATCGCATCTTCGAAATTTACGGTGGTGTTGGCCGAGGCAAAAGTGAACGAATCTATAATAAAGAATCATCAAATGGTAGTCCGCTGCTAGAACGACAGGAGATGGTGTTTTCTAAGGGTTTTATACAGGTAAATTATAGTTCAAAAAAGCAAAATGATCTGCGTTTGTTTGGTAAGAAGTTTCCCTTGAATTATGGAACGGCTATCCGCGGAAGCTACTTGAATATGAAAAAATTCAAGATTGATAACGCGACTCAACCATTTGAAGATAACATTTTTATCGAACCGGTATTCTTTACCAGAATGCAGGTAAGCGATGCATTTCAATTGCAATATACAACCGGGAGCAACTTTGGATTAAAAAATCGCGATTATCTTACAGCTGCCAATTCGGTATTTAGCCTGGGGTTTGTCCTTAATGTGGGAGGTTTAAAAAAGTAGAGCAGTTAATCAGCGGTTTCGTAAACCGATACACTTCCGTTAATATTCATCACTTCAGATACCCTGAATGCTTCATCGGTGTTTTGCACTTTAATGCATACCACAATACCGCCACCATTTACATTAGGATCTACACCGGCAGAATGATCTGCTTGCAAGCTCGATGATAACTCGATTAAATCCTGCTTAAACCCTTCTTTGATCAGATCACTTACAGAGTTTTCAGCTTCTAAACTATCGTCAAAAACCCCGCAAATGGTTTTAATATATTCGGCTTCATTTTTCTTGCGGCCGAAAAGCTTTCCTAAATCAAAGTGTAAATGACTATAAAAATCTTCCTCTTCATTCAATACATCGTTGCCTGTTAAACCGGAACCTTCGGCAAGTAAATCCTCCCCGGCATAAGCAAGTCTGACGATGTTTTCAACTCCCGGATTCACGGCGCCGGGTTCGTAATCAGGTAAGAAATTCAACAGATCTTTATTCAGGGCTGGTATTACAAGATACTCTTCAGACTCATGTAATTCAGCAGTTCCTATTGGTGCAAGAATTTGTCTTATTTCCCCATCATCACCTGATGATTTAACAACAAGGTATCTAAGCTTTTTCGATTGGACGTCATAAAGCAATTCAACAACTTTTCCTACTTCATTTTCATGTCCGTCGAGAACATCGAAGTTTCTCAGATCGTATTCTGCGTCTATATGAGATATATCATCACTGCCAAGTTCTTCAAGGCGAGTATGTTTGTAAGCAATTTCGGTCATTAGTTGATAGATTGGTTATGTTTAACAACCAAAATGGCTTTATGTTGGATTGAAAATAAATAACGTTGAACGCGACAGCGTATATGTGGTTATTAAACAAAAAGGCTTTCATCCGGGGAGAATGAAAGCCTTAATACTAACCAATTATAAACCTGACACAAATATAAAGCAATTGCGAGCTTTTCAAAGCCGCGGTTGAATATTTAACATAACTTTAACATTCAGGTATCTTTATTAAAAATGTACAAAAAAACCCTCGTCGGTTGACGAGGGTTAAAGGCTGTATTTGGTTAGTTTGGAAACTAAAGGTACATATAATTATGAATGTTGCAAATTTTTAATAAATTATTCTTTCAGATTATAGATTTAGTAAATCTATAAATGTTAAAGAGGCCTAAAATTTTGGAATTCCCTTAAATTATTGATTGGGGATTCTGTATCTTTCACATCATGTCTTTGTTTATAGCATCTTTAAATTCGGGGAGTAATGGAAACTGTTATTATGTTGGAAATCAGCAGGAAGCAGTTCTTATCGATGTAGGGATTTCATGTCGGGAAACTGAAAAACGCATGGCCCGGCTAGGGTTGTTGATGAATAAGGTAAAAGCTATTTTCGTTTCTCACGAACATCATGACCATATCCGCGGTGTTCCCGCTTTATCTAAGAAATATCAAATACCCGTTTACATTACTAAGAATACCCTAAATCATGGAAGTCTTACATTGGAGACTCATTTGACTAAAACTTTTGAGCGTTATCAAGACATACTAATTGGGAGTCTCAGTGTGTCTGCCTTTCCTAAATTTCACGATGCAATAGAACCTCACAGTTTTACAGTTAGAGGAAATAATGTAACTATTGGCGTATTTACGGATATCGGTACAGTTTGCGAACAATTAAAAAGTCAGTTTAAAAAATGCCATGCAGCTTTTTTAGAGGCTAATTACGATGAAGATATGTTAGAGCGAGGGAAATATCCTTTTCACCTCAAAAGACGAATCCGAGGCGGCAGCGGTCACCTTTCGAATAAGCAGGCACTGGAAGTTTTTACTAAATGCAAATCATCCTATATGAGTCTTGTGCTTTTGTCGCATCTTTCAAAAGATAATAACTGCCCGATTTTATCTAAAGAGCTATTCAGTCATCATGCCGGAAATACTAAGGTTGTAGTAGCTTCAAGGTTTGAAGAATCTCAAGTCTATCAGATCAATGGTTCCCCCGAAATTCAAATTCGTCCAGCTAAACCAGTCCATCGGCCAAGCATTCAGTATTCCTTGTTTCAATAGATGAAAATTGTTATTGCGGAAAAGCCTTCTGTAGCCCGAGAGCTAGCTAAGGTATTCGGAGCTACAACTAAAAAGGACGGTTACATTGAGGGGACAAACTATTCCTTTACATGGGCATTTGGCCATCTTTTGCAACTTGCTCCACCACAGGATTATGGGTTTTATGGTTGGCGGGCTCAGCATTTACCCATGCTTCCGCAGAAGTTTAAACTGGCGATAAGGAAGGTGAAAACTAAGGATGGTTTTGTAGATGATCCGGCAGTAAAGAAGCAGCTTGATACCATCAAAATGCTATTTGATACAGCTACCGAAATAATTGTGGCAACGGATGCCGGACGTGAAGGGGAGCTTATTTTCAGATATATATATTACTATTTAAAATGTAAAAAGCCCTTCAGGCGATTATGGATTTCCTCTCAAACCGATTCGGCTATAAAAGACGGTTTCAGAAACCTAAAGGCTGGAACAGAATATGATACATTGTTTTATTCTGCTCATTGTCGCTCAGAATCTGACTGGCTGGTTGGGATGAATGCCACTCAGGCATTGAGTATTTCTGCAGGAAACCGCTCCGTACTGTCTTTGGGAAGAGTTCAAACGCCAACTTTGGCTATGATTTGCGCCAGGTACATTGAGCAAAAGAATTTTGTCCCGCAAACGTTTTATCAGCTTAGTATTCAATTATCAAAAGACGGACAGCTATTCAAAGCCGTTTCCGTTGAAAATTATAAAGATAAGGAAAAGGCACAAGCCGCCTTTGACAAGGTTGAAGACGTGCCTTCAGGGTTTTCAAATGGTGGCAATATTGTAAATGTAGAAGCAAAAACCAAAAAAGAACCGCCGCCTTTATTGCACGATTTAAGTAGTATTCAGCAGGAAGCCAATAAGCGTAAAGGCTATACTGCCGATCAGACTCTAACAATTCTTCAAAATTTGTATGAGAGTAAACTGATCTCCTATCCCCGTACAGGGAGCCGTTATATCGGGGAAGATGTTTTTGCTGGTGTTCCTTCATTGATTGAAAAACTTCGAAACCATCCCGACTTTGGAAAGCAGGCTGACTTTTTAGTTACAAATCCCTTAAATAAGCGAAGTGTTAATGCGAAAAAGGTAACAGATCACCACGCTATTTTACCTACCGGCGAAGCAGCAAACTACCTTTCGGAAGATAAAAAAGAAGTTTATAACATGGTTGTGGGCAGAATGTTGGAAGCTTTTCATAAGGAATGTATTAAAGATCTCACAAAAATTAGCATTGAATCGGGTGTTAAGTTTGTCGCCAACGGAACTGTAATTCGTTCGGCTGGTTGGCGATCTGTGTACAATGAAACAGATGAGGAAAAAACCGACGATGATAACGCGACGTTGCCAAAAGTTGATAAAGGTGAGCAGTTGCCGATAGAAAACAAGGGCCTGCTTGAAAAGCAAACCAAGCCAAAGCCCTTATTTAATGAAGCCAGTTTGCTGAAGGCATTAGAAACAGCAGGTAAAGAGATTGAAGATGAAGAGCTGCGTTACGCAATGAAAGATAGCGGATTAGGAACTCCTGCAACCCGCGCCTCAATTATAGAAACACTTATTAAAAGGGAGTACATTATTCGGGAAAAGAAGAATCTTGTTCCTTCAGAAAAGGGATTAGCAGTGTATAACGTAGTTAAAGACAAAAAAATCGCTCAGGCAGAGCTAACCGGTAATTGGGAAAAGCGGCTTGAAGAAATCCGGTCCGGAGCATCTGTTAATGATTTTAAAGAGGAGATAAAGGCTTATACAAAAACGATTACTGCAGAATTATTGCTTGCGGGTAAGAGTTTAAATGTTTTAGTGGAAAAGGTTAAGGTTTAATCTTATTACAACGCAATAAGTTTCAACAATATGGAAAAACCAACAATTGGAATGATCGGGCTTGGAAGAATGGGTTCAAATATTTCGTTACAGGCAATGGAAAAAGGGTATTCAGTTCTCGGATACGATCTGCATCAAAACGAGGAGCTTCAAAAGCACGGTCTTCAGCAGGAAGCTAGTTTAAATGAATTAATTTCGAAACTTTCTGAACCTAGAATCCTCTTCGTATTTGTTCCCTCCGGGGCAATTGTTGGCCACACTTTGGATCAGCTATCCTCTATACTTTCAGAAGGCGATATTATTATTGATGGAGGGAATTCTTATTGGGGAGATTCGATTAAGCGTGGAAATAAGTTAAAAGAAAAAGGTATTTATTTAATCGACTGCGGTACCAGCGGGGGAGTAGAAGGTGCCAGAAACGGCGCATGTTTTATGGCAGGGGGCGAGCCGAAAGCTATGGAACATGTAGCTCCAATTTTGACAGATCTTGCTGTTGAGCATGGTTTTGTTCATACAGGAAAGTTAGGTTCGGGGCATTTTGTTAAGTTGGTACACAACGGTATTGAATTTGGTATGATGCAGGCAATTGGTGAAGGAATGGAGCTCCTTGCTAATTACAAAGACGAATTAAACTTCCCTGAAATACTTAAAAATTGGAATCATGGCTCAGTAATCCGTTCCTGGTTAATTGAGTTGATGGCTAACGTTTACGAAAATAAGAACGGATTTGAATCCGTATCGTCTTTTGTAGAGGATACCGGTGAGGTAAACTGGTTGGTTGAAGATGCCATGCGAATGGAAGTTCCGGTGCCGGTTATTTCACTGTCGGTAATGCAATTATTCGCGTCAAGAAACTCGGCACATATTGCCGACAAAGCTATCGCGATGATGCGCCATGGTTTCGGAGGTCATGCGTTTGGGCCGGACAAGGCAATTGAATATGAGCGCAGGTTTAGCAAAGCTGAGCATATTAATAGTAATCGTTTGTTTAAAAGAGATACGGAATAAGGCACCATAATGGTATTTATATAATCCTATCCAACAAAAGAACTCCAATTAATCCTAAAAACGATACCGCACTTTCCATTACTGTCCATGTTTTAAAAGTTTCTTTGATCGTAAGATTAAAGTATTCTTTAAACATCCAGAAGCCGGTATCATTAACATGAGAAAGCATCAAACTTCCTGCCCCGACTGCAAGAACCATTAGTTCGGGTGATGTGCCTGTTTGAATTAAGGGCAACACCATACCGGATGCAGTAAGGGCAGCCACCGTAGCAGAGCCAAGTGTTACCCTCAGCATTGCTGTGATGAGCCAGCCCAGAAACAAAGGCGATAAATTAATTAAAGCGGAATATTCTTTGATTGTTTCTCCAATTCCGCTATCTATCAGAATCTGTTTAAAAGCCCCTCCGGCTGCAATAATTAAAAGAATCATGGCTACAGACTTTACGCCCTCGACGGAATGATTCATTGCTTCCTGTAAAGGAAGATCGATTATAGCCAGCGTAATTATCAGCGAAAGCAACAAAGCGAATGTCGGATCAGATAAAAAAGTAAAAAATGATTTTCCTAAATCGGGTGAAAGTGCTCCACCTACGGTGCCAAGGGTTATAAAAACAATGGGCATAAGCGCAATGACGAAACTCTTAAAGGCCGATGGCATTACTTTATCTGTAATAATTATTTTGCTATCGAGGCTAACATTGCTATTTCCTTTTAGAAGAAGTTTAGGTAAATATATTCCTGCAATAATTGATGTAGGAATCGCTAGTGCTAAACCGTATAATAATACTCTTCCCACATCAGCGTGAAAAATGGTTACTAAAGCAATCGGTCCTGGATGAGGTGGAAGAAATCCATGTGTTACCGATAATGCAGCTGCCATAGGGAGCCCCAGATATAAAACAGGCATGCGGGTTGCAGACCCAATAGCAAATACCAAAGGAATAAGTACTACAAAACCAGCATTATAGAATAAAGGAATTCCAACTAAAAGAGCTGTTATTAATATAGCCCATTGAATGTTTTTTTGACCAAACCATCCGATTAAAACAGAAACAAGCTTTAATGCTGCGCCGCTTTCT
The DNA here is from genome assembly GCA_036388375.1 of Pedobacter sp. GTDB lineage: Bacteria > Bacteroidota > Bacteroidia > Sphingobacteriales > Sphingobacteriaceae > Paradesertivirga. Next base: position 7,819 of record DASVRX010000164.1, read on the forward strand.
TCGGCCAGTTTGCCAATCATTGCACCTAATGCCAGTACCATAACCAAGCTGCCCAGAGTGTTTCCAATACCGCTGGTAATTGATTTAATAAGCGCATCAATTGGCATTTTTAGTAAAGCTCCCGTAATAATTGCCACAATAAGCAAAGCAAGCATCGGGTTGAGCTTTTTTAGTACCAGGATTAATAGGATAAATATTCCGAAAAGAACGGTAAGTAGAGACATCAAGAAATGGATATTTACAGGTTTATTTTAAACTAAGTTAGAGTATTTTAATAATCAAAACCATCATTCTGATTTGTTGTTAAAATTTATACCTATAAATATTTATACCTATACATAACTAAATAAGAGACTATGGCAACAAGAGGTGCAAAAACTGAGCGGAGAGAAGTGAACTCTTCTCAGGAATATGAAGTTAAATATCTGGCGGATAAACTTGGTGTAAGCAGCCAGGCTATTGGTGGTGCTAAGCGTGCAACCGGTAGCAACGACCGTAAAGTGATTGAAAAATACATCAAGGATAAAAACAAATAATAAAAGCCCCGAAAGGGGCTTTTTAGTTTCGTGTTACTATTGCACGCGGCCAGAACTACTGCAAATCAAATTCTGCAACAGTATCTAATAATTTAGATAGATCGAAGGGCTTTTCTAAAATCGCATCGCAGCCATAAGAACCCAGGGAATATAATATTCTTGGATAGCCTGAAATTATAATTACAGGCAAATCAGCTGTGGCTGGATTGACCTTAATCTGGTGACATAGCTCGCCGCCATTTATATGGGGCAGGATATAATCCATCAATATGAGATCCGGTTTGTGTTCTTCAATTAACTTGAAAATGTCACTGGTATCGTCGGTGGCGATAACTGTATAATCTGTGAGTGCTTCCTGAATTACGTTTCTAACGGCTTCATCATCTTCTATAAGTAAAATGCGGTTCATTTGCTTTAGAATGATAAAATGGTGTAATTGATTGACATGTATGCTTTGTGAAATAATTGGTTAAGATAATAACAACAATCAGGCGATTAAGTTTATAACATAGTCTTGAAACAGGTATAAATACAAAAGAGGAAACGATTTAATCGTTTCCTCTTTTGTATC
>DASVRX010000165.1:0-4486 GCA_036388375.1 Pedobacter sp.
GTTGCAATATCATAATATAATTGCTATATTTGCAGACCAAAATACTTTCTATTTATCTAACATTTGGAGATGGCAAAAACGAAGTTACTGTTTATTACCCACGAGATGTCGCCTTTCCTCGAGTTAACAAAAATTTCTGAAATAACAAGGCAATTGCCACAAGCAATGCAGGAAAAAGGTCTGGAAATCAGAATACTTATGCCGCGCTTTGGTAATATCAATGAACGCAGAAATCGCCTTCATGAAGTTATTCGCCTTTCAGGAATGAACATCATTATTGATGAAAATGATAACCCGCTGATTATTAAGGTTGCTTCTATCCCTGCTGCAAGAATGCAGGTGTATTTCTTAGACAACGAAGAGTATTTCCAGCGAAAGCAGGTGTTTAGAGACAATAGCAATAAATTTTATGCCGACAATGACGAGCGTACAATTTTCTTCTGCAAAGGAGCATTAGAAACCGTTAAGAAACTAGGCTGGTCGCCGGATGTGGTACATTGCCATGGATGGATGAGCTCACTTGTTCCGGTTTATCTTAAAACAACATACAAAGACGACCCAACATTTAAAAATGCAAAGGTTGTCTATTCGGCATACAATAATTGTTTCACAGAAAAGCTCAACGCTGACTTTCCTAAAAAAGCAGTGATGAACGGCATGACTGCTGAACACACAGAAGCATTTGCTGCATGTGATAATGATGCCTTACATATGGGCGCCATCACTTATTCTGATGCGGTAGTTTTTGCTGATGCGGATGTTAGCGATGAAGTGTTAAAGTTTGTTAAAACAAGCCAAAAACCGACCTTAGCTTACGATTCTACTGCTGATTTCGAAAATTATTACAACCTTTACGAAGAAATTGCAAACGAAGAACTCGTTTCAATTGCTTAATAAGGAAATTAAACATGAAATATTTTAAATTAGACTTATTAACCTTGTTGATAGGTCTTTTTCTTTTTAGTAGCTGCAAAAAAGACGGAACAATTGGTCTGGATACTGGTTCGGATAATTTGATTAACAGCGTTTTTACTGATACTGTCACGATAAATACAATCACTGTTAGAGATGATAGTACGATAACGTCCAGCAATTACCCAGGTGTGTTTCAAAACGCTTTTGGTTTTATTAATGACCCGATACTTGGAAACACGCAAGCTAACTTAGCGTTGGGCCTTACATTACCATCTGAAGGGTATACTTTCGGAAATAGCCCTACGCTTGATTCAGCTGTATTGGTGCTAAAGTATGGAAATAAGTTCTATGGTGATTCTTTGAGTACTTATCAAATTAATGTGCATCAACTAGCGGAATCACAGCCATTTTTCCCAATAGTTTATTATAACAATTCCATTTTTAACCGTGAGGCGTCTATCATAGGAAGTTATAGCACATCAAACGTAAAGTGGAAAGATAGTGTTAGCATTAATACGATTGTAAAAAATGGTCCGGATAAAATAACTAAAGTTGATCCTCATATCCGAATCCCGCTTAGCGCAAGTTTCATCAATGAAAAGTTCATCAATGCAAGTACTAATACTTTAAAAAGTAATACTGCATTTAATACTGCTCTAAGAGGGTTTTATGTTACTGTAAGTCAAACTACCGGTACAGGCGGGATCATTTTTATAGATGCAGTTTCTCCTACTACTAAACTAGACATTTATTATAAAACCCAAACCGGCACAGTAAAAGATACGCTTTTAGCAAGCTTTAAAGCTACTGCAGCTTCAGAAATAAAGCACACAATAAGCACTACAGTTCAAACACAACTTACCGCACCTAATCCCTCTACCAGTTTTGGTACCGTATATGTACAACCTTTAGGCGGTTTGAGAACTAAAATCAGATTTCCTCACTTAGCTAAATTGAAAGAGAATGGAAATGTATCTGTAAATAAAGCTGAACTGGTGATCCCGGTTCTCGAAAGCACAGATGCTTTTCCATTCAAACCGGCGCCAAGATTAGCTCTTTACCGTTCTGATATTGCCGGACAAAGACAAAGTGTTCCCGATAATAATTTTACAACATTCGGTGGTATTTACAACGCTACTGATAAAACGTATACATTTAATATCACTAGTTACATTCAGGAAATTCTGAGTAATAAATCAGTACAATACGATACTTTTATAGCCCCTATCGAGGTGCCTGCTACAACCCAGCCAAACATTTTTTCTTCTGGCACAACTGCAGCCAGAGCTGTTATTGGGGGTGGTAATCATCCTACAAACAGGATGAAATTAAAACTTACCTATACAAAGCCGAATTAAGATTCGGCTTTCTTTTTTATAAACTTCATTTTTGTAGCTTAGCAAGCAAATTTATACTACCATGTGCGGAATAGTTGGCTATATAGGGCATAGAAATGCCTGGGATGTTATTATCAAAGGTCTTCATCGTTTAGAATATCGCGGATATGACAGCGCTGGCGTAGCTTTAATGAATCACGAGTTAAAGATTTACAAGAAGGCCGGAAAAGTTTCTGAACTTGAAGCATTCGCTCAACATGAAGATGTGAGCGGGTTAATAGGAATGGGCCATACTCGTTGGGCTACACACGGAATTCCATCCGATTATAATTCGCACCCTCATACGTCAGGAGATGGAAGACTATCCATTATTCACAACGGTATTATCGAAAACTATGCTGTTTTAAAGGAAGCCCTAAAATCAAAGGGCCACGTTTTTAAAAGCGATACTGATACCGAAGTGCTGGTTCATTTTATTGAAGAGATTCAAAAGGCAAATAATCTAAGCTTATTTGATGCAGTTAGAGTGGCTCTTAACGAGGTTGTAGGAGCTTACGCAATTGTGGTAATGAGCAAAGATGAGCCCGATGTGTTAATTGCTGCCAGAAAAGGTAGCCCTATGGTTATTGGAGTGGGTGAAGGAGAATACTTTATAGCTTCCGATGCGTCCCCAATCGTTGAATACACCAAAAATGTTATTTATTTAAAAGACAGTCAGATAGCATATATCAAAAAAAATGAACTTGTTATAAAGGACATTAACAACCGGATTGTAACACCCTACATCCAGGAGCTTGCACTTGAGTTAGAAATGCTCGAAAAAGGTGGCTATGATCACTTTATGTTGAAGGAGATCTACGAACAGCCTCGTTCCATTCGCGACTGTATGCGCGGACGGATTTACCCGATTGAAGGTAAGGTGCAGCTGGGAGGGATTAAGGATTATGCCGATAAGCTAAAAAATATTGATCGCATTATCATTGTTGCCTGCGGAACTTCATGGCATGCCGGTTTAGTGGGAGAATATCTAATCGAAGAGTATGCCCGCATACCGGTTGAAGTGGAATATGCATCCGAATTCAGATATCGAAATCCAATCATTTCTGAAAAGGATATCGTAATCGCCATTTCTCAATCCGGCGAAACTGCGGATACGATGGCTGCAATTGAACTGGCTAAAGAACGTGGTGCAACTATTTTTGGAATCTGTAACGTAGCAGGCTCGTCTATCCCACGGATCTCCGACGCTGGCGTGTACACTCATGCCGGACCCGAAATAGGTGTAGCGTCAACCAAGGCCTTTACTGCACAGGTGACCGTGCTTACACTGATGGCATTCTTTATGGCTCAACAAAGAGGAACTGTTAAAGAAAGCACTTTGGTTAGCTTACTTACCGAACTGGACGGAATACCCACCTTGGTTGAAAAATGCTTAAAAGCTGATAACCATATAGTCGAAATTGCTCAGAAACTGAAGGATTCTACAAACTGCTTATTTTTAGGCAGAGGCAGCGGTTTCCCCGTTGCCTTGGAAGGCGCCTTGAAACTTAAGGAAATATCTTATATCCACGCTGAAGGTTATCCGGCAGCCGAAATGAAACATGGACCAATTGCGCTTATAGATGCCGAAATGCCGGTAATTGTAATCGCTACAAAAAACTCATCCTACGAAAAAGTTATAAGCAATATTCAGGAAGTAAAAGCGCGAAAGGGAATCGTGATTGCTATTGTTACCGAGGGAGACAAGGAAGTGAGAAAAATGGCTGATTACGTAATTGAGATTCCTGATGCAAACGAAGCGTTTTTGCCTCTTTTAGCTACTATTCCATTACAACTTTTGTCATATCATATCGCAGTAATGCGTGGTTGTAATGTGGATCAGCCGAGAAATTTGGCTAAGAGTGTCACGGTAGAATAGCCTCACTCCCGCCTTTATAGAGGTGAGGGAAGCGAGGGTATGTTGATCGTATAACACGAAGACAAACTAACTGCGTCTTCTGAAAAATCTCAATACCCAAACTAAAACTGCAACAAGGGCAATTACAATAAATACACCAACATACATTCCTGCCTGAAATATATCGCCGATTGCTTCGCAGCTTGTTAACAAGGTGACAGTAAAGATCGCTAGAGTTAAAAATATACGGTTATTCATAGTTGTAAATAAAAAAGTAGTGTACTTCTGTTAAGACACTACTTTTTAAGAAAAAGTTTTTATTATAAAATTATTTTTT
>DASVRX010000166.1:0-9642 GCA_036388375.1 Pedobacter sp.
ATAACCGAAGACCCGATGTACCGAAGGGCGCAAAAAGGCATCGGTTACCTTGCGCAGGAAGCTTCTGTATTTAGAAAGTTGTCTGTAGAAGATAATATTCTTGCTGTGCTCGAAATGGGGAAGTATACCAAGGCCGAGCAAAAACATAAACTTGATGAACTGCTAACGGAATTTAGTTTACACCGGGTAGCAAAGAACCGGGGAGATCTGCTCTCGGGAGGTGAGCGACGCCGGACAGAAATTGCCAGAGCATTGGCCGCAAACCCAAATTTCATTCTTTTAGATGAACCTTTTGCGGGTGTAGATCCTATTGCGGTTGAAGAAATACAAACCATTGTTGCCAAGCTTAAAACCCGCAACATCGGGATATTGATTACCGACCATAATGTTCAGGAGACACTTTCTATTACCGACAGGGCCTACTTACTTACCGAAGGAAAAATAATGCTTACGGGAACCCCCGAGGAAATTGCCGGTAATGAAATGGCGAGGAAGTTTTATCTAGGACAAAACTTCGAATTAAGAAGAAAAAAGCTAACCAAACCATCAGTGCCAAATGACAATAGTTAATTCAATAGCTACCTGGTTCATCAAAAAACGGATGCACCAGATAGACTTGTTCATTAAATATCCGCACGACGTGCAGGATGAACTTTTTGGCAATCTTATTAAGCAGGCACAAGACACCGAGTGGGGTAAAAAATACGGGTACGAATCTATTCGCGACCAGGAAGAATATAAAAACAGACTTCCTATTCAGGATTACGACACGCTGAAGCCTTATATCGAACGAATGCTTCAGGGCGAGCAAAATATTCTTTGGGGTTCGGAAATTAAGTGGTTCGCGAAGTCGTCAGGCACAACAAACGATAGGAGTAAGTTTATTCCTGTAAGTCAGGAATCATTAGTTGAATGCCATTATAAAGGTGGTAAAGATCTGCTTTCAATTTATTGTAATAACCGGCCAAATGCTCAAATATTTTCTGGCAAAGTGCTTACGTTGGGTGGAAGTCACCAGGTAACGCAAAGTGGCGAAATATCTTTTGGCGATCTCTCGGCTGTGCTACTTAAAAACCTGCCAATCTGGGCAGAATATTTAAGAACGCCCGAGTTGGCGATCACCTTGATAGAAAACTACGAAGAGAAAATTGAAAAGATTGCCCAAGCTACAATAGGTGTAAACGTTACCAACATGGCCGGTGTTCCTACCTGGACGGTGGTTTTAGCAAAACGGCTGATGGAGCTTACAGGCAAAAGTAATTTGTTAGAAATATGGCCTAATCTTGAGCTTTATGTACACGGGGCGGTAAATTTCACACCCTACAGGGAGCAGTTTAAAAAACTGATTCCTTCCAGTTCAATGTATTACTTGGAAACTTATAATGCATCGGAAGGCTTCTTCGGAATTCAGGACCAATCCAATTCTGAAGAAATGCTGTTGATGCTTGACTATGGCATCTATTACGAATTTCTGCCAATGGAAAACTTTGGAGAGGAATCGCCAAAAACTTACGGCCTACACGAAGTTGAACTTCATAAAAATTATGCTTTAATTATTTCCACAAACGGTGGTTTGTGGCGCTATGCTATTGGCGACACCATAAAGTTCACTTCTTTATCGCCTTATCGCATACAAATAACCGGCAGAACAAAGCATTTTATTAATGCTTTTGGTGAGGAAGTTATTGTCGATAACGCTGAGAAGGCTTTAGCAAAAGCCTGCGCAGAAACTCATGCCGCTATCCGAGATTATACTGCATGTCCCATTTATTTTCAGGGAAATGATGCTGGTGGGCACGAGTGGATTATTGAGTTTGAACAGGCCCCGTCGAATATTGATCAGTTTGTAGATACGCTTGATAATACGTTAAGAGAGGTGAATTCGGATTATGATGCGAAGCGGTTTAAGGATATGGCTTTGCGCCGACCAACCGTTCATGTTGCGAAAGAGGGAACGTTCTACAACTGGTTGAAGCAAAGGGGTAAACTTGGCGGGCAGCATAAGGTGCCGAGATTGGCGAATGAGAGGAAGTATGTGGAAGAGATTTTGGGGATGATGGGGTGATGGTATTGGCGATTTAGTCTAACAAACATTTGAAGCGCTTTTAGCGGTGAACTTTTGTATTTTTTCTTACCTAGTATAAATTTTCCAAGCCGGGTTAAGGTCCAAAGTGCTTCTAACTATTAATTTATTACTTGAAAGGCTCATTACTGTTAGAGAGTTCGTTCCACTGTCGTCTACCATTGTAAGAACATTGGTAGCGTATGTATAGGTTCCTGTTGATGAGAATTCGGGGCGTCCGGCCCAGCTGTGAGATGTGGAATAGGTATTATCTGTTTCCAAATACATAAAGCCGATAAAAGCGCCCAAGCCAGTTGTTGAAGTATATGTTTCGCCCGGGTCTATCTTATTGTTATGGTTATTGTCCCAGCCTTGTTCAGATAATGTCCATTTTCCAACAATAGTAATATTTTTCTCTTCGTCTTTTTTACAGGAAGTTGAAAATAAAATCGCAATAACTACAAAAGCTAAAAATCCTTTTTTCATATTAAGGGCTTAAAAGCTATAAATTTAGTATTTCATGATTACAAATTCTATATAGTTTGGTTAGCTCTTAACGACTACTCTTAAATTATTTGGAGATGTTATGGAAAATTGAATGCTTACTCTCGTAGTGGAAACATTTTCTTGCCATCTAAACCCGGTTGTAGTGGAAAGCCCGGAGCTGCGTAAGCCTTTGGGTTGGGTAAGCGAGGACTTGTAACAAAAACGGGGCTTAAATTGCCATAAAAACGACAGCACATTTCATCAAACATTAACCTTTCTCCTTTTCGGAAACATCAACGAAGCGACAACGCTCGAGGTTAGAATAAACAAGATGATTAATAATGAATGGATCGTCGTAAATCCAACTTCCTTCAACCAATCGTGTCCCAGCATTTTGATTCCTATAAAAATCAACAAAAAAGCCAACCCAACTTTAAGATAATGGAATTTGTGGATGATGTTTACCAACAGAAAGAACATAGACCGCAAACCCAGGATAGCAAAAATATTAGAGAAAAAAACGATGTATGGGTCTTTAGTGACCGCAAAAATTGCTGGAATCGAGTCGACTGCAAAGATTAAATCTGTAAATTCTACAATTAACAAAACGAGGAATAAAGGAGTTACAAAGCGTTTCCCGTTAATACGGACGAAAAATTTATTACCTACAAATTCCGGATGTATGGAGACAAAACGGGAGGCAAATTTAACTACTTTGTGGTTTTCGGGATCGATAGTTCCCTCGCTATTCCGCTGAATAAACATCATCACACCGGTGTAAATCAAAAACGCTCCGAATACATATAAGATCCATCCGAACTCGGTTATCAATGTAGATCCGATAAAAATGAATAGAAATCGCATGATTACGGCGCCAATAATTCCCCAAAAAAGTACGCGATGATAATACTTCTCATTAACGGCAAAGGCGGTGAAAATTAACACCATAACGAAGATATTATCTACTGATAGGGCGTATTCTATTACATATCCCGTAAGGAACTCTAAGGCTAGGTTCTGCTTATAGGTTCTTAAACTGCCTGCGAAATCGGAGGGATTAAGCTGAATATTATGCAAATGCTGGGTCGTAACGGCTTGTAACTCGGCAAAGTTGGAAATGCCATGTAATTGCTCCCCTTCTGCAAGTAAGAGGAAATAAAAGCCTATGGCAAAAGAGACCCAAATAAAGCTCATTATCGAAGCTTCTTTTAGCCCTACTGCATGATCTCTTTTATTGAAAAGCCCGAGATCGATCGCCATCATCAAGATAATGAAGATTAGAAATCCTCCAAAAAACACAAGCTCGTTTGACATAGTTATTTTTTACGCTCGGTAGTAAACCGCACCAACTGTTCTAAAGCAGTACGTGCTTGTTGGTCGGGAAAGGTGTTTAATACTTCGAATGCTGCTTCCTGATACCGGTGCATCTGCATTTCGGCATAAGCCAAACCTCCGCTATTTCTTACAAAATGAATTACCTCCTGAACTTTTTGAGAGTCCTCGTTATGGTTCTTAACAAGGTTTATGATTCTATGTTTCTCCGCTCTGGTAGATTTACTTAAAGCATATATAAGCGGCAGCGTTATTTTCTTTTCTTTGATATCTATCCCAAGCGGCTTTCCGACATCATCGGTCCCAAAATCGAATAAATCGTCCTTTATCTGGAATGACATCCCAACATTCTCTCCGAAAACGCGCATCTTTTCTACCACCTGCTCATCGGCACCAGCCGAGGCTGCGCCTACGGCACAACATGAAGCGATAAGCGAAGCCGTTTTCTGTCTTATTACTTCATAGTATATTGGTTCCTGAATATCCAGTTTTCGCGCCTTTTCCATTTGAAGCAACTCCCCTTCGCTCATTTGCTGTACGGCATGATTAACAATTTTCAATAAATTAAAATCATTATTATTTAAGGAAAGATGCATGCCTTTTGCCAGAAGAAAATCGCCAACCAATACGGCTATTTTATTTTTCCATAAGGCATTTACTGAAAAGAAACCGCGGCGCTCATAAGAATTATCGACTACATCATCATGAACTAAGGTAGCTGTATGCAGGAGCTCTACTAAAGCAGCTCCGCGATGCGTCGCCTCGTTTATTCCTCCGGCCAAACTGGCTGAGAAAAACACGAACATTGGCCTTATTTGTTTGCCTTTTCTTTTAACGATGTAGTGAGTAATTCTGTCGAGAAGTGGCACAGAGCTTTTCATAGACGCTTTGAACTTTTCTTCAAATAAATCAAGTTCTTTCTCTATGGGTCGTTTTATCTCGTCGAGCTTTGACATTCAGTCTGCGTATATGCTATGGGCGCTGGAAGCATATACATGCAAACATAGGGTAAAAAATGCAAGGATAAAACTTGATAAAGCAAGATTAAACCTAAAATCAGAGACAAAGAATATTTACAACTTTTTATGATTCTTCATTTAATCTTCATTTTCCAAAAATAAATTTGTTTTATAGTTAATCAATTACACACTTAAATTTTGAACAATGAAAAGATATTCCACTTTAAAAAGATTTTCAATGATTGCAGTAGCAGGGCTATTGACACTTTCAGCATGTAATAAAGACAAGGAAACAGAACCAGAAGAAAAAGCTGATTCCCAGGCGATTTTGGTCACTGAAGCCTCAGTCTCTTCAGATGCCGTCTTTGTAGTAAACGCTGTTCCCGAAGGGTCTACAAAAGACTCTATCACTGCAACAAGTTTACCTGCATCTGTTAAGACATACCTGGATGCGAATTACAGCGGATATACTTATTTTAAAACTTTCAAGACTAACAAAAATAACACTACAGATGGCTATATCGTTATCATTAAGCTGAATGGAAAGCCCATAGGTCTGCGTTTCGATTCGAATGGAAACTTTATTAAAGTATGCGAGCAACGTGAAAGAGGTCAGTTAAGAGGTAAAGGATGGAAACGTGGCGGGCGATTTGACGGTCGCGATGGCGAACATAGAGATACTATAGCATTAAGCTCATTATCGTTTACAATTAAAACATACTTCGCTGCTAGTTTTCCAACTGACACACTTTTAGCTGCACATACAGAAAAAGAAGGGGGTATTGTTGTTATCTCAGCAAACAGAGGTCTTTATGCAACTTTATTCAATACTACTGGTTTGTTTGTTAAGAGATCTCAAATCGTTGCACACCATGGCAGAAAAATTGCCATAGCTCAAGCTAGCCTTCCTGCAAAAATCACAACCTACATAACCACAACATATCCGGCTTTTGTATTCCATAGAGCCTTTGAATCAAGAACCAGCGCTGGAATCGAAAGCTACGTAGTAGTTTTAACTTCAAACGAAACAAAGTACGCTTTACAGTTTAATGCAAGTGGAAACTTCGTCAAATCTGTTGTGATAAAATAATCGCAGCCCTATACACACATATATATAATCGAACAGCATCCTTTTAATTATGGATGCTGTTTTTTTTAAGATTTTATAGGGCTTAATTAAGCGCGAGCCTTCTAATTCGTTTATTTTTTGATTTCTGTGAAAAGTTATCCTGATTACTTACTTTTGCAACCTTTCGGAGAGATGTCAGAGTGGTCGAATGAGCCAGCTTGGAAAGCTGGTGTACTGGCAACGGTACCGAGGGTTCGAATCCCTCTTTCTCCGCCAGTTATATTTTAAAGAATACCAAAAACGCCTTAAATGCATTATTTAAGGCGTTTTTTGTTTGAAGTCCTATCCAAAATAAACCAATAAACGCATACTTCTGGTGCCCTGTTGGTGCCCTATCAGGGTCAATAGGGTAATAGGGCACCAGAAAGCTTATAAGTTGCTGTTTTTCAGCTTGTTCAGTCATTGAACATCTTGATCCCAGCTATGAATTAAACTAATTTTATTCACTTAAAGCTTTAATGCAATGAACAAAACTTTTGGACTGCTCTTCTACGTGAAGAAAACAAAAATGATTGCCAATGGGACGGCTCCGGTATACCTGCGGATTACAATTGATGGAGAACGGGCGGATATCTCCTCTAAACGTTATATCAATCCCGACAAATGGAACGCAAACGGACAGAAGTTAGGCGGTTCCGGGGAAGAAGTACGTGCTTTAAATATTTATCTGAAAACTCTTGAACATCAGGTTTATGAGGTGCACCGGAATATGATCGAAAAGAAGCTGCCTTTAACGGCAGCAGGTCTAAAAAACATATTATTAAAGAAGGATGAGCCTGAAAAGGGAAGAATGCTGGTTCCTATCTTTGAGGAACATAACAGGCAGGTAAAAGCGTTGATCGGAAGGGAATATGCCCAGGGAACGCTTGACCGTTACCAAACAAGTTTAAAGCACACTATTGATTTTCTTCAATGGAAATACAAGGTTAAGTTTATCATGTCCTATGATTTTTACCTCCGTTCCGAAAGAAAATGCAATAACAATTCTACGGTTAAGTATTTGAAGAACTTTAAAAAGATTATCCTTATCTGTCTTGCCAATGGCTGGCTTGACAAAGACCCTTTTATTAAGTATAAACCTAAAGTAAAAGAAGTGATCCGGGAATATTTGACAAAAGAGGATTTACAACAGATCGCTGATAAACAATTTGTCAATGTGCGTTTAACCCAGGTGCGGGATATTTTCCTTTTCAGCTGCTATACCGGGCTGGCTTATGCCGATGTTAAAAAACTAAAAAGGGAAGAAATTTCGATTGGTCTTGATGGACAGAAATGGATTTTTACTTCCAGACAAAAGACAGATACTGCATCAAGGATACCACTATTACCCACTGCATTACAGTTAATGCAAAAATATGAAAATCACCCAGAGTGTTGTGATTTTGGCAAACTACTGCCCGTCCTGTCTAATCAGAAAATGAATAGTTATTTGAAAGAAATTGCAGACGTATGCAACATTGAAAAAGAACTAACCTTTCATATTGCCCGGCACACGTTTGCCACTACGATTACCCTTGCTAATGGCGTATCTATTGAAAGTGTAAGCAAAATGCTCGGACATACGAATATACGCACCACACAACATTATGCTAAGATTTTAGATAGTAAAGTTGGTGAGGATATGCAATTATTAAAAATGAGGCTGGCTTCAAGTTAATAAGCTAATTGATCACAATCAGTCATTTTACCGCTTAAGCAGCCAAAAGCGGATAGCCGGATAATGTGTCAAGGCCTGGGCAAGCCATTAAAAATAAAAACGACATTGCCCGTTCGGTGTAGCCTTTACTCATTATCCGGCGTGGCTAAATTTGCGTGGATGGTGAAATATACGGCGAAGTCTTTATTACAGTGTCCAATAATCTTGTCCCTCAAGCTGTCTCTCCTGATTATCAAGGTAACGGTTAGGGCTTTGCGAAGATGGCGGATAGAAAGCACTTCAGTGTCACCCGGTACAAAACTTAGTTAAATGTAGAAAAAATTGGAGATGAACATTACCCGCCATTTTTGCAAGAGCCCATGTTATTGGCTGCTGCTTTATTTGTCCCAATGCTTTTCCGATAACCAAGGTTCTGCGTATTCGATAATTCCATTCTTCTCCATCTCCATCAGTTCATTTTTAATTGGTGTATAATCTTGGGTGGATGGAACGTTTATTACGAAATAACCTTCTTTCAATTTCTCTGTTTCGCAACCTAAGGAGTGGAGAATATCTCTAATGTCATTGGTCACAATATTTTTGTCAAGCAAAACCACTTGAACTGTTGAGTTACCCGAATATTCAACGGTTTTTCTGTAAGTCAACATCTGCTCATTTTCATCATATGCAGCTAATACAATATCGTCTGCGGCTATTGAGGCATAGAATGGAATGTTGTCGATTTTGTAAAGCCTTTTTGAGATCAACAGTTTCAGCCCACATGGTTTCTATAGTTTGCTCGTCTAAGACGTCACTATAAAAGTTGAAAAGAATTTTTACATGATTGTCGTTCTGGTCGGTCATAGGCATTAAGTAGGTCTTTTGCAGTTGCCACTAACGGTTAGGGCTTTGCGAAGATTGCGGATAGAAAGCACTCAATGTCATCCGGTACAAAACTTAGTTAAATGTAGAAAAAGTTGGAGAATAACGTCGCCCGCCATTTTTGCAAAACCTATTGTTACAAGCAGTGCTTCTTTCTCAGACGAACGTTGCGTCTCTTGTTAATTTTGATTTCTCCAGGTCGAGACGGTCACTAAACAAATCTGTTAAAACTTTTTCGACCTCGCTTTTATTGAACGTTTTTGAATGTCGTCTAGATTGTACATAATTCTCTCGAGTGATTTTTTCAGCTAATTCGCCAAGTGTTTTAGGGTCGATTTCTTTACCTACTTTATACGCGAGCCAAAGCCCTGAGGTCGAAATTAAAGTCCTGAAATACCAACTTTCCAGTTGAAGAAAATTGCTACTAATGAAGCTATCAAGATAAAAACCAACGAACCGCTAATTGAATGCTTAGGTCGTAAAATATTAAGCTTGAAACCTAAATGCTGCTCCAATGTCTTAACATCTGCTATTCGAGTAGGTCTTGGGAAAATTTGGGATATTAAGGTTTTCGTCGTTAGGTCGGTATAATCTAAATTGGTAGCTATCGAATGACGAAGTTTATAGAATGCCTGTTGAGTTGTACAATCTGAGACGTGTTCTAACTTTATTTTATTGGCAACATGGTCACAAAGCTCCCCGAAGGTCATAATATGCGATAATTCGGTATTAGCAAACTTTATGACAAATGATTTTTCGACTCCTAAAAGTAGGTCGTCTATGTCTTCTGAGTCGATATTGTTGAGTCGGTAGTCTGTCATTTAGCATTGCTTGCAACGGTTAGGGCTTTGCGAAGATGGCGGATAGAAAGCACTCCATTGTCACCCGTATAAAACTTAGTTAAATGTAGAAAAAGTTGGAGAACAACGGAAACCGCCATTTTTGCAATAGGCTATGTTAGTGGCTGCCGTTTTTTGTCACCTCTAATTGTTTTGTATAAAATAGTCCCCAAGTGCAACTACTTTTTTGTCGATTGAGTCGGTTGCTTTTTTTCTAAAATTTGAAACGATTGTTCTTGTTTCTTCGGTGTCAAATGCAGCTAGTGTTTGAAATGCGTCTGCCCTAAATACTTCAATTTCACTTTTGTCTAAAAGTA
>DASVRX010000167.1:0-5815 GCA_036388375.1 Pedobacter sp.
AATACACATCGGCATTTAGACCGGAAAAATCTTGCTTTTTAAAGTAAGTCAATTTAACTACTACAGGCAAGGTGTTGAAGTATTGACCGAACAAACCTTCGGAGTTTCTGTAAGCGTCTGTTCCAAAAGATACCCCCAAGCTCATACTTTGAGCTATTGAAGTCGCTATTCCTGTTCTAATTCTAATGGCGTTCATATTGGAGATATATGGAGTGTTGGTTCCACTTCCAATTAAGAATTCGACCTCGGTTATATTATGAATCTTTGTAGTTTGTCCATTTACAATACTTGAACCCAAAATCAGTAAAATCCAAGCCGCGAAAAATATTTTTGCCATTGATCTATTTCACTCTTTCTTAGTTAGCAACCCCATGGTATACCTACTTTAAGATCACTTCACTATTCGAAATTTCAACATTGTAGGGACGAGTGTCTACGTCTACACCGTTAGTGATATAACCAAATGACTTTTCGATTTTCTTATCATCAGCTAGAGTGACTAAGATAAAATATCCAGCGTCACCTTTTTCAATGTCAAAAGAAGACAGGTTGATTTTCGTAGTTTCTGTTTCGCTGATATCAAGATTTGTTAATGTTGAAACATGAATTCTCCCAACCCCATAAGCAAGCTTGATATCTACTTGCTTAACTATTCCTGAAGAATTATTTGTAATATTAAAAGTGGGCGTTCTTGTTAAAGAGTCATCCTTCTTACACCCCCATACAAGAGTACAGAACAGGCACAATAAAATTAGTTTAGCTTTCATGGTAGATAGTTAGATTCGGCGAATATATAAATAATTTCCAGGTAATGACTTTCGCTTTCTTCTTCCTCCACTCCCGAACCTTGCTTGCTCTTCTGATGTAACTTATATCCGTCGTTTAAATGGAATCCGTCACCACCTGGGAACTACTGTTTTGATAGTGAACAATTTGATAAATAAATAGTAAATTTATTTTCAATCCACCTCCAAATATCTTAATATGAAAAACACCTATATTTTTGCTTTGGCATTATCTGCCTTTTTTTATATTTCTTCCTGTTCCGAAAAACCCTTGGAGGTTTCGGAAAATAAAGAAGTATCAGAAGCACAAATAAATGTAAATCAGTTCGAAAGTAATATGGATAAACCAGAGGCAAGTGCTGATTTTCAACTGAAAGCTATCGAGTATCACCAAAAAATAGAGGAAACATTTAAAAAGGGTCAAAACTCAGAAGACGATTTTTCGGGCTATCCCGGCTACTATGGTGGCGCTTATATAAATCCCCAAGGTAAGTTAGTGATATTCATTAAGGGCAATTCTGAAAATGGGAAAAAAAATCTTACCAAAATTATCGGAAGCTCGGATTTTTTGACCGAACCCTGCAAACATTCCTATAAAACATTACGCAAAGTCATTAGCGACTTAAATGCCTTTAAATTAAACAAGAGTAATGAATCCAAATCCCAAAATTTTAACATGTATGGAATTGTTGGGTTTAGTAATGAGGTAACTGTAGAATTAGACGAACTTAACGATGCTAAAATCGCTGAGTTCAAGAAATTGGTAATGAATTCTCCGGCAATTATATTTAGCAAGTCATCAGGAAGGGGCCAACTTGAAGCCTATCAGTAGGGAATGTGGTCTTTTATCACCTCATTCCCCTACTTTTCCTCTCTCCTGCTGTTCTTCCCGCTGTAATTTTTCGTTAATCTCTTTTTCTTCACGTTCTTGACACGCTTAGAGTGAATTTCAATTCCCTGTTTTGCTTCTTCGTTAACTCTCTTCCTAAATGGTGCTCAATTACCCCTATATAAGATTTATAGTGTTAAGAGATTAAATCAGTCGGTTATCGGGACGGTACAAGATTCTCATAAATTCGTTTTGGCCAAATTAACGAATTCGTTTTAACCGTTACAAATCGGTCGTTTAATAGAACCAGATATGACTTTATCATATCTGGTTCTAACAAGTATAATTCATACCGCCCTACCTCAACTTCGACCGGAGCATAGCCATATCCTCACTCACTTTCATCTCCAAAACCTTTGCATAAATTTGAGTTGTGGCAATCTTCGTATGCCCCAACATTTTACTTACCGTCTCTATTGGAACCCCATTTGAAAGCGTCACGGTAGTAGCAAAAGTGTGCCTGGCTAAATGAAACGTTAAATTCTTTTGTATCCCACTTAAGTCTGCGATTTCCTTTAAGTAACTATTCATTTTCTGATTGCTCATTACAGGAAAAAGTCTTCCGGTATTTATTGCCCTTGGATCATTTTGATATTAAGCCAATATCACTGAAGCTTTTGGAAGAAGTGGTGTGTTAACCGGAATGCGAGTCTTTTGCCTGTAGGTCTTGATCCAGATCTCCCCGTCAACTCCAGCTACTAAATGTTGTGGCGTTAGATTCATGGCATCTACATATGCCAAACCTGTATAACAGCAGAACACAAATAGGTCCCTAACATAATCAAGCCGGTAAAGCGTGAAGACTTTTCTTTCAAGATTAGCAAGCTCTACCTTATTAAGACAAACGCGCTCTTCATGCTGAAATTTAATCTTGTAGTTATTGAAAGGGGTTTTCTGCATCCAATCAAGATTGATTGCAAGGTTGACCATCTTCTTCAATCTGATTAGATGAGTCATGGCTCCACTATTGCCAATGGCTTTTTTATGCCCTTCAGGTTTATAGTCCCGAAGAAAGCTTTCAAAGTCAGCCAAGAACTTATAATTAATCTCCTTTAAACTCAAGTCCTTTTTCCGAAAACTTGTGGCGACAAATCTTAAAATATATAGCTGTGAGGTTTTATAATGACTTAGCGTATTAGCAGCAAGACTGTGCTTCTCCTTTTCATTATGATACTCAAAAAGGCCGGTCAAAGTATATCTTGGACCTCGATCCTATGAAAAATATTCTTGATGTCAATTGCAGAAATTACCTGCTTCTTCAATTGAAGTTCACGATAACATTCTCCTAGTTCCACTCGAATCTCAGATAAGTAATTATTCAATGCAAGGGTTTCACTTTTAGTACCTTTCCCGATGCCTTTCCTTGCATCCCATGCTCTCGGTTCAATCCATTGTTTAAAACCGATTAAAACGCGTTCCGCGTTAACGGTTACCCTTGCGTATACCGGGGCCTTGCCCTCTTTTAATTTGTCTGGCCTGATAAGGAAGTGTATTCCGAATGTGTTTGATGTTCTCATTTGATAGTATTTGTTACTGTTTGATATTCCAGGTGTCAAAAGCTTGTTAAAATGTGTATCAAAAAGGGGTAAAACGGTGCAAAAAAACCGCGCGCCGATGTGTCTTAAACAACTGTAGCACAAATAGTTATACCACTTTCTGATACCTCAAAAATAAAAAACAAAAACAGGTATCCTTTTAGGTGTCAGAAAGATTGAGAAACTTTGAGATTGTTTGGGATTGCTAAAAGCAAAAAACCCTGTAAATCAGCTAATTTACAGGGTTTTGGTACTAACTTGTACCTGGTTTAGTGGTACCAGCTGGAATCGAACCAGCGACACAAGGATTTTCAGTCCTTTGCTCTACCAACTGAGCTATGGTACCAGCCCCTTTGGGATTGCAAATGTAGCGTCTTTTTTGGTTTATAAAAACATTTTTTGAAATATTCCGCTTTTCCAAATTAGACAGATTTTTCTTACATTAAGCTTTGCCAATCTCAAACCAACAAGCCACTGTAAGAAGCTTAAAGCCAGCCTGAAATGATTCAACAGATAATCTTTCTTCTAATATTTCTTTCAGCAATTATATTTTTTACCAGGAATATTAGAAAGATAGCCAGGAATATTAAGCTTGGGCAAGCGGTCAACCGATCAGATAACCCTTCTCAAAGATTGAAAATTATGTTGAAGGTGGCGTTCGGGCAAACCAAAATGGCGGCACGACCAATCCCAGCAATTCTACACTTTTTTGTTTATGCCGGCTTTATCATCATCAATATCGAAGTCCTTGAAATTATACTCGACGGCCTTCTAGGAACGCACCGAATTTTCGCACAAGCCCTGGGTTCTGTTTATATTGTCTTAATAGCTTCTTTCGAATGGCTGGCACTAAGCGTAATACTCGCATGCCTTATCTTTTTAATCCGAAGGAACATCCTCAAAATCAAACGCTTTTTCGGACTGGAGATGACCGCCTGGCCTCGCTCCGATGCCAACTATATTTTGTACTTTGAAATTATTTTAATGTCGGCTTTTCTATTGATGAATGCTGCTGATTATAAGCTACAACTATCTGGAATCGGCCCGGGCCTAAACGCTGCCACATTTCCCATAAGCTCAGCTTTAGTAACACGTTTACCTTGTGATATAAATTCACTTATCATTATCGAACGCGCTTTCTGGTGGTTACATATTATTGGCATCTTCGCCTTCCTCAATTACCTGCCATATTCTAAGCACTTTCATATTATCATGGCATTTCCAAATACCTATTATTCAAAGCTGGAACCCAAAGCAGCTTTAGATAATATGCCGGTGGTTACCAACGAAGTTAAGGCTATGCTCGATCCTTCTTACACTCCTCTTAATGTTGAACCGTCTGGAAGCTTTGGTGCAAACGATGTAAAAGATCTGACCTGGAAAAGCCTAATGGACGCCTACACGTGCACTGAATGCGGACGATGCACGTCTGAGTGTCCGGCAAATATTACCGGCAAACTGCTCTCGCCCCGTAAAATAGTAATGGATACCCGCGACAGACTTACTGAAGTGGGAAATAACATTGATAAGCACGGCAAAGATTTCGTTGATGGAAAAACCTTGCTGGATGATTACATCTCCAGAGAAGAAATATGGGCATGCACCACTTGCCAGGCTTGCATTAAAGCTTGTCCGGTTAATATCGACCCATTGGCTATTATAATGGATTTAAGAAGATACATTGTAATGGAGGAGTCTAAAGCGCCGCTTAGCCTTAGTAACATGCTTGGCAATGTAGAGAACAACGGCGCTCCCTGGAAATATGCTGCTACAGATCGCTTCAACTGGTCAAAAAACAGTTAAAAATTATGGACTCAAACATTCCTGATAAGATGATTAATGTCCCAACAATGGCTGATATGGCCACCGCTGGAGAACAACCCGAAATTTTATTTTGGGTAGGCTGCGCAGGCAGCTTTGATGAAAGAGCTCAACGCATCACACGGTCTATTTGCAAAATACTTGAACATGTGGGGATTAAATATGCCGTACTTGGAAATGAAGAATCTTGCACCGGCGATCCTGCAAAAAGAGCCGGCAACGAATTCTTGTTTCAAATGCAGGCGCTCGGCAACATAGAGTTGTTAAATGCTTACAGTATCAAGAAGATCGTAACCGGATGTCCGCATTGTTTCAACACGCTTAAAAACGAATACCCTAACCTGGGCGGAAATTATGAAGTGATTCATCATAGTCAGCTGATACAGCAATTGATTGACGAGGAGAAATTACGCACGACCGGTGATGAAAGCTTTAAAGGAAAGAAGATCACCTTTCACGACCCCTGCTATCTCGGTAGAGGAAACAAAGTATACGAAGCTCCCAGAAGAGCATTAGAGGTTTTAGATGCGGATTTGGTGGAGATGAAACGCTGCAAGGCAAATGGTTTATGCTGCGGGGCCGGTGGCGCTCAAATGTTTAAAGAGCCGGAACCAGGGGCAAAAGACATTAATATAGAACGAATTGAAGAGGTTTTGAAGACTGAGGCCAGTATTGTTGCAGCAGCCTGCCCGTTTTGCATGACCATGCTAAACGACGGCATAAAACACGCCGAAAAAGAACACCAAATAGAAGTGCTGGATATTGCTGAGATTACCGTAAAAGTA
>DASVRX010000168.1:0-3747 GCA_036388375.1 Pedobacter sp.
GTGCCAATCAGGAAATGCAGCTCAATAAATTTCTCTAAGTTTGCAGCGATTTTTAAAAACACAACAAAACCAGATGGCAACTAACAGAACTTTTACAATGATTAAACCTGATGCTGTGAAAAACGGACATACAGGTGCTATTTTAAATGATATTATTAAAGGCGGTTTCAAGATTATAGCGTTGAAATATACAAGCCTTACAAAAGATACAGCAGGCGCATTTTATGCAGTTCACAAAGAGCGTCCATTCTACAGCGACTTAGTCGGCTTCATGTCTTCGGGACCAATTGTGGCTGCAATTCTTGAAAAAGATAACGCCGTAGAAGATTTTCGTAAATTGATTGGAGCGACTGATCCTAAAAAAGCGGATGTAGGAACTATTCGTAATAAATATGCTGAATCAATCGAAGCAAACGCGGTACACGGATCAGATTCTGACGAAAATGCTGAAATAGAAGGTAATTTTTACTTCTCGGCTTTAGAGAGATTTTAAAGCCCAGCCCCTCTCCGAAGGGAGAGGGGATTTCGAGGTTAGAATTTTAGGATTGAAATGAGATTAGCATTGCGACTTGCAATAAAGCGTTATAGCTCCCTCTCCTTCGGAGAGGGCTGGGTGAGGCTCTACACAAACACGATCTCCTCCAACACCTTAGATCCCGCCCTTTCGTTCATCCGCTTCAGTATCTCAGAACGAATCATTACCAGTTCGTTTTTCAAAACTGAAGATTCAACCCTTATAAATAATTTCCGTTCCCGGATGTAAAGCTGGCTTGTGCGATTGGCTACGGCTTTGCCCATTAATTCAGGCCAGGCGGCAATAAGAGCCGTTTCGTCGAATTTTCGCTTAAGCTTATAAACGTTCAGCAATTGTTCAATCGCTTCCTTTAAAGGTTTATCGTTATTGCGCGCCATCTTGTTTTACGGTTCCGTTTTCTATTTCAAAGATACTTAAGCCTACTCCTATTCCTTCGAAAATTCTCTTTACACGATCGGAGCTGGTATCGGTGATGAAAATCTGGCCGAAATCCTGATGCGAAACCATCTGCATAAGCTTAGTTATTCTCAAATCGTCGAGCTTATCGAAGATATCATCTAAAAGCAAAAGTGGTTTAAAGCCTTTTTTTTGATTTAAGTAGGAATATTGCGCAAGCTTCAAAGCGATCAAGAAAGATTTTTGCTGTCCCTGAGATCCAAATTTTTTGAGCGGCATGCCATGTATGCTACACAGTAAATCATCCTTGTGAATTCCTGTTGTAGTTCGCTCTAATGCGCGGTCGCGTTCAACTGCCTTTTTAAGCAGGATAGAAAAATCCTCCTTCGCCAATTGAGAATCGTAAATCAATTCAACTTCTTCTGCACCTTCGCTCAAATATTTATAATGCGAAGCAAATACAGGAAGGAAAGCCTCCATAAACGCTTTCCTCTTGGCAAAGATGTTGTTACCCGATAAGACCAATTGATCATCATATATCTCCAATAAAGCTGCATCATATCTGCCCGTTTGGGCAATATTTCTAAGCAGAGCATTCCGGTTAGCGAGGTTCTTGTTATAAAGTATTAATTCGTCGAGGTATTGGTTATCTGTTTGAGAGATTACGTTATCAATAAAACGACGGCGCTCTTCGCTCCCCTCGATGATGATACTGATATCATAAGGGGAAATCATTACCAAAGGGAAAAGGCCAATATGATCTGCCAGTCGCTGATAATCTTTTTTATTGCGCTTGAACTGCTTTTTTTGATTTCGCTTAAGCGAACAAGCAACTACTTCGTCGGATTCCTGCTTATCGAAGGCCCCCTGAATCATAAAGAATTCTTCGTTCTGTTTTATCTGCTGAGAATCAATTGGATTAAAATAGCTTTTGCACAAAGAAAGGTAATGAATGGCATCTAAAAGGTTGGTTTTTCCAGCGCCATTATTACCTGCAAAAGCGTTTACAGTAGCAGAAAACTGCAAGTCGGCTTCCTGATAATTTTTAAAATTGAGAAGAGAAAGTTTTTTTAGCCACATAGCAGGAGACACAAAGTTACAGTTTACAGGGCAATCTGTTTTTTAAATTTAAACAGGGCTTGATTGTAAACGCTAAAACAGTATTTTTGCAAACTTCAATTTTTAAAACGCAAATGGCGACTAATCAAAAAGATACTATTCAAGAGCCTGTTAAAAGTCACAGCACAAGCAACTTTATCCAGGAGAATACAAAGAGCCTGGCAATAATAGGAGGTGCAATTGTGGCCTTGATTCTACTTTACATAGGTTATCAAAAGCTTTACCTTGACCCAAGGAAAGAAAAGGCAGCAAACGAAATGTACAAAGCCGAAGAGTATCTGGCTGTAGATTCATTGTCAGACAGAGCGATCAAGGGAGACGGTTCTTATCCTGGTTTTGAAAAAATTGCTGAAGAGTATTCAAATACAAAATCAGCTAATCTTGCTAACGCGTACCTAGGCGGATTGTACCTTCAAAAAGGAGAATTTCAGAAAGCTACTGATGTTTTAGGAAACTATAGTACCACAGGCAGCCCAGTTATCGATCCACTGGTTCTTGGAATGCTTGGCGATGCATATTCTGAACTTAAGGATTACGATAAAGCAGAAACTTATTACAAAAAGGCATCTGATAAATCTGCAAATGCTTTTACTACCCCTTTGTTTCTAAAAAAACTAGGTCTAGTTTACGAGGAACAACAAGATTTTAAGAATGCTTTAGATGTATATAAAAAGATCAAACAAGATTATCCTCAAAGCCAGGAGGCTTCTTTAATCGACGCTTACATAGCCCGGGCAGAAGCACGTTTATAACATATTATTCAACTTATTATAAAGATGGTTACCTTATTTAAGGTAACCATTTGTATTTTCAACTATGGCAACTCAACTTAAAAGCTTATCCGATTTTAGTCATACAACCGTTCCAGAAGGAACAGCCTACAAATTTGGTGTGGTTACCGCTCAATGGAACGCAGAGATCACGGATGCACTTTATAATGGAGCAGTTTCATTGCTGGAGAAGCAAGGAGTTAACCCTGAAAATATCATTGCAGTTACTGTCCCGGGGAGCTATGAGTTGATTTCGGGTGCTGATCTCCTGTTAAGCAAAAAAGATGTAGACGCGGTTATTTGCCTGGGTTGTGTTATTCAGGGAGAAACACCGCATTTCGATTTTATTTGTGATGCAGTAGCAAATGGCCTAGCTCAGGTAACAATAAAATACAATAAGCCAGTAATATTTGGTGTACTCACAACTACTACATTGGAGCAGGCTCAGGCGAGAGCAGGTGGTAAACACGGCAACAAAGGTGAAGAAGCGGCCGCTACTGCCCTGCTTATGGCAGAACTCCAAAAGAAACTAAACGATTGAAACATATTAATATAAGTTTCGTATTCAGGTGGAATTTAAATATCTTAGCGCTCACCATTATGAAGAAATTAATTATTGTATTACTTCTTGCGTTCACCGCAACCGCAGCACTTGAATCTTGTTCTTCAAAAATCTGCCCTGCTTACAACTCTTATCCTAAAGCCAGAAGAGGATAGTATTTACGCAATCTGTGTGTAATATTATTTCTTAAGCACTGCCGATAATATAAAACCTGCCTACTTTTGAGTTTCTGTTGTTATGAATTGGATACCGTTAGAGAACATCGATCAATTACAGGCTATTAAACAAAATCCCGGTTATAGCATTCTATTTAAACATAGCACTCGTTGCTCTATCAGCCTTATGGCTAAAAAGAAGTTTGAGTT
>DASVRX010000169.1:0-4022 GCA_036388375.1 Pedobacter sp.
CGACGATTGGAGAAATCAGTAAATTGTTTCCGAAGAAGATTCATGCGACCAATCTCAATGGTTTCTTGTTGAAAATCGCGTTATTTTTATTCGCTTATCAGATTGATAGGGCTTTTATTTAATAACTGGCAACTTGGATTAATTAGAAGCTGCAAAAATGAGTAGATGAGTTAAATAGAAACAATGAAAATAGAGAATTGGGTGATAGAAGCAGCTAATCTGACAAATTGTTACGCTTATGTATTTAAAAACATTGTCTAATAAAAGAAAATAGGTATAATTCTCGTAATTATTTATATTTTTATCGACTTTAATACATCAGATAAATGTCGCTTTCTCTTATATGGATATAAAACAGTAGAGACAGATTTAAAAGGCGGCAATAGCAATTTGTCCAGGGAAAAAATACAAACCGTGTTGTGCCAAATTTCAACAGTTTGAAAATAGGTTGCTATTGCTTTCACATAAAACTAGTTCGACAATTATTTAAAGTGTCTGGAGAAATAGAATGATTAAGTTTGGAAAACTTTTAGCTACCCTAGTAACACTTATTTCTACTTTGTTGCTACTTGCTTGTCCGTCGCAAACAGGTGTTAATAAGAAGCAATTACCAGTTATTGCTATAACACAAATTGCAACTCATCCAGCACTTGATGAGGTCCGTCAAGGGTTGATAGATGGGCTCAAAAAAAGAGGTTACGAAGATGGCAGCACGATTACCATTGTCTTTAAGAACGCTAATGGTGATCCATCACTTACCGTTCCGATTGCGGAGGACTTCGCTCGCATGAATCCTTCCGTAATAGTCCCTATTTCGACACCGTCCGCTTTAGCCGTAGCAAAGACAACTAAAACAATACCGATTGTTTTTTCGGGGGTCACGGATCCTATTGGAACTAGCTTGGTTTCCAGCCTCGAACGCCCTAATGGAAATATAACAGGGGTTAGTGACCAATGGCCTTTTGAAGCGCAGGTAACTGCCTTCCAGAAGGTATTTCCTAATGCTCGACGAATAGGAATGCTTTATACTCGCGGCGATGACGTTTCAAAGATTGGGGTTGATGCGATGACATCTCTTTCAAAGAAACTAGGATTCGAGCTGCAGTTACTACCCGTTTCTCAAGCCTCGGATATTTACCCCTCCGCTGTATCACTTTTTCGTAATGTTGACGCCATTTATACGGGGATTGATCACTTACTTCTTGAAAATATGGATGGATTAGTTAAGGCATCACGCGAAGCACGCAAACCCCTTTTTGGCGGTGAATCTGGAAGCGTTGAGAAAGGTGCGGTTTTGGCGCTTTCCATAAATATGTCTAATTTTGGCGATCTTACAGCCGAACAGGTCACAAAAGTTTTAAAAGGACAAAATCCGGGAGAAATTCCAGTTGCTGTAGTGACAAACGGCGATTTGCTCGTAAATCGCGCTGCCGCGAATGAATTTGGTTTAGATTTGGCGGCACTTCAAAATTCCGGGGCAAAATTTATTGACGCTCATTAAAATGTAATGAATTTCGCTTCCGACTTTTTTATTGTTGCAGACTCTATAGCCTATAATTCCACGGGTCTCCTTTTCATAGTGCTAGGAGTCTTTATTCTGATTCGGATATCTGGATTCCCGGATTTAACTGTCGATGGATCATTTACAATAGGAGCCGCACTTTATTCAGTTTGCTTAGTCGGAAATTGGGGAATATTACCCGCTTTGATTTGGGCGGGCGTTGCGGGGGCACTTGGCGGGCTTTTGACTTGGACGATAAATGTCCAACTTGGAGTAGGAAAAGTAGTTTCGGGTGTGCTATCTATGATAATCCTAATACTCGTCGCGCCTTACATTTCGGGATCAACAAAGGGGTTATTAAACGTAATTTCAATTTACAACGAGATAGATCAAATTGATGCGTCTTTAACCCACGCTATTATCGGAAATCAACCTTATCAAGCCCATATTATCTTTTCTTTTGTATGGTGGTTGATTTTCGTCATAGTTGGGACAATTGTACTACAAGTGCTAAGAACGAGAAAGGGTTTACGGCTCAGATATTTAGGTAGCGCTGCGTCGCCAACTCTTATTCCTAAATCCGAACAGCAATGGCTGTTATTGTTTTCTTTAATGGGCGGTAACGCTTTAGTAGCTATTGGTGGCGCTATAGAAGCACAAAGACGAGGGGGATACACAAACAATATGGGGATCGGCATATTGCTTGTAGCCTTAGCATCTCTAATTTTGGGTGAATCGCTAATCAAATCTTTCCGAAAGCGCGATTACCTTACAGTGAAAGAGTACGCAGTGGCAGTTATTTTAGGGACGGTAGTTTATTGCATCGGAGTTCAAGCTATTTTGGCACTTAAAATCGATTTTGTTGACCTTCGTTTATTAACGGCTTTATTTCTTTTACTGCTTTTGGGGATAGCAGGTCGAGTGTATTCCAGTTCGACAAGACTTTTCTAATGGCTATTCTGAATCTTGTTAATGCCGGGTTTCAATATTCCGGAACAGATAAATGGGTGTTTCGACACTTCAACATGACAATCGAAACCGGAGAAGTAGTGCGCGTCAAAGGTCGAAATGGGTCAGGGAAATCAACACTTCTAAAAGTCCTGAGCGGACTACTTAAACTTACTGAAGGAAAATGTGTAATTCAACAAAACAACAAAGTAGCTTATATGGATCAATTCTCAGGTGAAATGCTGGCGCGAGACCTAACTATTTCTGAACAGTTGAAAGCCGTAGCTGTGAATGACAAATTGACCCAAGGCGCTCCTGTGGAAATGCTCACCGAATTCGGACTCGGTTTACAAAATCGCACAGATGAATTTATCGGACACCTATCGGGCGGGCAACGACAAATTGTAGCTTTGCTTTGTACACTACTCGCAGGTGCTACTATTCTCTGTCTTGATGAGTTTTCTTCATCAATGGATGAGCGTTCAATCCAGGTGGCAGATAAACTTTTGCTCCATGCAAAAACTGCAACAAATATAACATTTATATTAGTGAGTCACAGCAAAACTGCCTTAGTCCCAGATAGAGAGTTGGATATAGCTTCAGCCAATGAGCCTTTAAAGGGACATGAATTATCAACAGAAGGTTAGAGAAAATCTAGACAAAATATCTTATTCTTAAAATTAAATAGGAGAAGACCGATGCCTGAAGATAACCACAATTTAACAGCGGAGTCTGACTCTACTATCCAGAATACTGAGAACCAAGCAACAAGACCTAATGCGAATTCAAACAATAGTGACACAAATCAAGAACTCCCATCACGACTAAGATTTTTAGGGTATTTCGGGGGGATCGTATTATTCGTAGCCTTACTTTATTTAATATCAACACTCTATACAGCTTCTATTGGATTGTTTCAACATTCTGTCGACTCAGCACTGGCAGACTTTTTGCGGGCAGTTGCGCTTATTATAGCTGCATTTTTTATTTTCTTGGTTTATACATTCGTATTGGCTGTAAAAAATAACAATGAAGGCAAACGACGATTCTTTCTTTACCAACTAGTTACTTTCATAATTTTAGTACTTTCTCTGCTGGCTTTTGGACTCCACCACACAACTGAATCGGATGCTGAGCAAACACAGCCAACTAATCAAACAAAAACTGAGGCACCAAATGAATCTCCAGAAAGCCTAACCCCACCTGCCCCCGCGACTTCCTCTAAGAATAAGTCAAGTGATACGCCTAAGATCATTTCGGAGCTTGCCGCGATTATGATTTTGTTTCTTCTTGCTGAGTTAGCAGCATTTATCGCTAATGATGTGACCGAAACTAAAACAAAACTTGACGAATTAGGCAAATCTTCCACAAAAGCTGCTACTGCCACTGGAGAGGCTGCCACTGAATTAGCCAAAAGTATTAGGCATTTAGAAGGAACAGAAGAAAAAATTCAGCATCTTCGTTTGTTTTCTCACATTCAATTTATCCCCCCAAGTGTCCAAGAGAATGTAATAAAACTACTGAACGCTTGGGCTACGAGACTTCCGTTAGAATCAAAAGACAAAAATAAAAC
>DASVRX010000170.1:0-3316 GCA_036388375.1 Pedobacter sp.
TGAAGGTGATTTTTTCCCACACATTCCTATTTAAATACTCAATGAAGTAGTGGTCTCCGGCAGTTAAATGGTATGACGATTTGTTGGTTAAGTATACCTTTGCTTTATTGAAATCAGCAAGCGTAAAAACGCTGGGCGATATCGTCATTGCTAATGAATCCTGCAGGGACTCAAATTTTGAAACGTTTGCTGTGGTGGCTGTAGGCATTCTATCGATATCTGCT
Source organism: Pedobacter sp. (assembly GCA_036388375.1). Classification (GTDB taxonomy): domain Bacteria; phylum Bacteroidota; class Bacteroidia; order Sphingobacteriales; family Sphingobacteriaceae; genus Paradesertivirga. Next base: position 225 of record DASVRX010000170.1, read on the forward strand.
TCAAAAACTCTGAATTGAGTGGATAGTAATAATTTTTTTTATCCGCAGTAATTTCCTTGGTAATGCGATACCTGCCGGGCTAATATTCATAAGGTATTGGCTTTAAATTAGATTCCAATTCCCTGGTGCTAAGTGGCATTAGATGCGCTTCTATTAGATGTTCAATATATTTTAGGTCATTCATTTTTCTATGCATGGATATCCCTTTCCATCTGTCGTGCTCATAAGATTCGATGTAATAAGCCAGACCAGTAGAGGCATACTTCTTCGTATTGTTCGTAATGATGAGCTTAGCTTTCCCTACCGAGGAAGGTACAAATGATTTTGGTTCAATACTTAAAGTAAAGTCTGGTTTTTGGGGTGTACTGTTGGTTCTTGCTAATGTGTCAGTTCTTACTTTCGTACTGGTGTTACTAGCGGGTTTTGCTTCGGGGACACTCCCAACTATTTTTCTTTGACAGCCACCTGTGGCAATGAAGAGAATAGATGAAAAGATTAATGTGAATCGGTTCATGTTCGGGCTGATGTGATCAGTTTGTAAGATGTGGAGCAAGCATCGTTTCCATAATTATGTTCAAGAATCATCAAAGTGAGGGCATGAGCGTTGGCAAGGTATAGCTCTCGCTAAACTTCGTATTTTTGTGATGCTCTAAGCCGTTCTTATACTTGAGCCCTCCAGCTTATGAGCCGAGAGCTATGATATATTTGTCTTTCAATGCGTCGTTTTTTAGAACAAGATACTTCTTCATATCTATCACTAGAAGCTGTAATCAATAAAAACATATACCTGAAGAACAAAGCATCCTTATAGCTACATTACCATTTTTATATATTTGTTATGTGAGCATGGACAGCGATTTATTTTACAATTCCCCCCAATTTCAAACCTTTTTTAAAAAATCTGCTCGATGCATGATTTTGAAGGTTCACGCTCCCTGTTACACAATACTTGCTGTAAATGATAAATACCTAGAGTTCACATATAAGACGCGGGAAGAACTCTTAGAAAGGAATTTATTTGACATATTTCCCGGAACCGCTGACGTCAATGACCCACTAAGTGTTATTAGTTCTTTCACTCGTGTCATTTTAAACAAGGTAACAGACATCCAGCCACACTTTGCATATAACCTAGTATCGCCGCTCACAGGACAACAGGAAACACGTTACTGGAGAAATGTGAATGAGCCTATTTTCAACGAAAACGGAGAAGTTGCTTATCTTATTCATACTACTACAGATATTACCATTGAAGTAGTACGACCAGGAACTGAGCAAAGCCAAGGAAGAGATATCAGACAAGACAGAAGCTTTAGAGGTAGCTTTGAAAAGAGCTCAGGCGGAAAAGTTGAAACTGGAACGACTTTTTATGGAAGCTCCCGCTATAATTTGCGTTCATAGTGGCCCGGAATTTATTTTTGAATTTATTAATCCACTTTACCAGAGCATTTTTCCCGGAAGAGACCTTTTGGGAAAAACTTTTTCTGAGGGATTACCTGAACTTGTTCCACAGGGAATTTTAGAAATCCTGAACCACATTTATCAGACAGGGGAAAGCTTCCAAGGCAAAGAAGTCTTTATGCCTCTGGCCGAGTATGACGGTGGCCCCCAGACTGATCATTACTTTAATTTCATATATCAGGCAAGACGGGATGAAAATAGCAACATAGACGGGATATTGGTTTTTGCCTATGAAGTGACAGATCAGGTATTGTTTAGAAAGAAGATTCAGGAAAGCGAAGAGCGGTTGAATCTGGCAGTGGAGAATGTAGAAGCCGGAGTATTTGATACCGATTTGGTCACCGAAAAAACCATTCGTTCATTAAAGCACGCGCAGATTTACGGCTATAAGGACAACTCGGAAGATTGGACACTTGAAAAGGTTAAACAACATATGCTGCCTGAAGATTATCCTGCTGCAGATAAAGCTTACAAGGAAAGCATATCAACCGGAATCCTTAATCATTCTTTCCGAATTAAAAGAGCGGATGAAGTAATAAGATGGGTGAATACTACAGGTAAAGTCTCATACAATGAGAAGGGCGAGCCGGTACGAATTATTGGAACAGTTACCGATATTACCGAACGAAAAGAACTTGAAAAACAAAAGGACGAATTTATTAGTACGGTCAGTCATGAACTGAAAACACCGGTAACCTCTATTAAAGCGTATTCACAATTGCTAAAGCGCTCACTCGCCGGAACAGGGAACCCTGACAATATTAGCTTTTTAGAACGACTCGACACTCAGGTGCTAAGACTTGAAACCCTAATTAGGGGCTTGCTGGATTTAAGTAGAATCGATACGGGTAAATTCGACTTAAAAGAGACAGAGCTAGATATGCAACAACTCCTGGTTGAAGTCGTGGAAGATTTGAAACTTATCACTGCAACCCATAAGTTAATAATCACCGAAAACCATCCAATCACCATAAAAGCAGATAAAGATAGACTCATACAAGTTATCACAAACCTGGTTACAAATGCTGTAAAATACTCGCCGGCTGCTGATAGAGTAATTATTTCAGTAGTCGAGAGTGGGGGTGACCTGGTTTGTAGTATAAAAGACTTTGGGATTGGCATACCGAAAGAACAAAAGGAGAATATCTTCCTTCGCTTTCATCAGGTGGCTCAAAACGAAAGATCTGGTTTAAGCCTTGGATTGGGGCTGTATATTTCGAAAGAAATTATTGAAAATGCAGGTGGAAAAATTGGTTTTGAAAGCGAACCTGGTGAAGGTAGCACCTTTTGGTTTACTTTGCCTTTAGATAAAATTAATTAAGATTTAAGGCGTATTACAATGAAGATTGAGGAGATGATAGACCTTTTAGAGATAGCAGCTGTTAATGTTGACAGATTTGACGATATAAGAATACATAAGTATCAATCTAGAGCCAGGGCCTTATTGGATTCGGTTATGACTTTTGAAGAAACTTCGGAAAATTTAGCTGAAGCGGTTGGCAGACTTGAAGCAATACTGCGTCAATTATCCCGGAAGATTAAAATGAGAGAGAACTATCAATTTGTAATAAGACAATTAAATCATGAGTAATAAGTCAAAACTTAATTTTGGCTTTCTTCTTCCTCCACTC
>DASVRX010000171.1:0-5405 GCA_036388375.1 Pedobacter sp.
AAGCTTATTTATTGTAGAGTTTCCTGACTATAAGCAGCACCTGAATTAAGCCAGTTAGGGTAAATGATGTTCTGCGTTGAAAATTTATTCCTAGCAACGCGCTGTATACAACATATATGTATCTTTGCCGAACTAGAATTATGGCAAAATCATCAGAGACTTTTAATAAAAAAGAAAAAGAGAAGAAAAGGTTAAAGAAGGCTAAAGATAAGCTGGAAAAGGCGCAAGATCGCAAGGAGAATGCTATTAAAGGTAAAAGCCTTGAAGAAATGTTCGCCTACGTGGATGAGAACGGCAATATCACCTCTACTCCTCCGGATGCAACAAAGAAGAGGAAAGAAATTAATTCCGAGGATATTCAAATTGGCGTAGCGAGACAAGAAGCTATCCCTCACGATACTGTGAGAAAAGGTATAGTTAGTATGTTTAATGAGTCCAAAGGCTTTGGTTTCATTAGAGATCTAGAAACTCAGGAAAGCATCTTTTTTCACATCAATGGCTTAATCGACCCTGTTAAAGAAGGCAGTGGCGTAAGCTTTGAAACTGAAGTGGGACAAAAAGGATTAAACGCAATTAAGGTAAAAAAAACCTAGATTATTTGCTTCCACAGTTTGGCCTGGCAGGCAGCTAAGAGCTTATGTACTGAGTAGTGTTGCTTCCATGCAGCACTTATTACGTTTATTTTAGAACTTAATCAGCAATCTAGTCATACGCTCACATCGGCACGGCAAAATTTATCTACGTTGCTTCTCCAGCCAGGCCTGATAAGCAGCTTTTCCGCGTTCAAACTCAGCAGCGGAGGAGTAGAAATGATGCGACTTGTCGTTTTTCTCTACATTTAAAACGTAATAGATATAGTTTGTTTCGGCAGGATTAAGGGCGGCTTTGATAGCGCTTTCTGAGACGGAAGAGATTGGTCCGGGTGGAAGGCCGGTAAATTTCCGGGTGTTATAAGGCGAATTGGCATCGAGGTCGCTTCTATGTATGGTACCATCCCAACGATTTTCCATCTTGGCTACATAAACGGCCGTTTGATCAATACCTAGTTGCATTCCTTTCTTGAGACGGTTATAGATCACGGAGGCTATAACCGGACGCTCCTGATCGTAACGAGATTCGGTTTCAATCAACGAAGCAATGGTAATTATTTCCTGTGGAGTCCTGTTCAGCCGCCTTGCCTGTTCAGTATATTCAGGCTTCCAGTTCTTTTTGAACTCCTCTACCAGTTTTTTTATGATAAATTGAGGAGTAGCGTTCCTGGGAAAGTCGTAAGTGCTCGGATACATATAGCCTTCCAGGTTTTTTGACACGGGGTCGATGTCGCTAATAAGGGACGTATTAGCCATAAGGCCGATTACTTCTTCTTCACTAATCCTTGGCTCCTGAGGAAATTTGGCAACAATGCGCTTAGCAATATCAAAGCGGGTAAATCCTTCGGGAATAGTTAATTTGATCGTTCTGTCTTTTCCTTTTTCCAGTTCCTTCAATACCTGGAGCGCTGTGATGGGAGATTCAAATTGATATTCGCCCGCCTGCATCGTGGTGCTCTTACCGAGCGTTTTAAGATAAATCCTGGTTGCCATTTCACTCGAAAGAATTCCTTCGGAAGCTAGTTTTGCAACAATTCCGTTTGGCGTAGCCCCTTTCTGAATCTCAATATATTGATTGCTTTGATTGTGCGTATGTGGTACATTGAGGGACCTGTACATCCAGAATAAGAAACCGGCAACCACAATAATAACTATAACAACGAAGAACTTCAGAGATTTCATAGTATGGTACTCAATTAACCAGCAATATGCGGATTCGTTTATAAAATCCGTAGTTTTCTGCCACTTTCTCGGCAGAGTCTTCTTTTCAGCGCTTTGCGGCAATCGTTTCTGTTTGATCGATAGTTTACTTTAGGAAAAAATGACAACTTATTATTCACAGGATAGTAACATGGCCCTCGTATAGATTTTACTAACTAACTTTGGAAAGGAGTACTAAGGAAATTATTCGGGATATAGCCGCTTATTATTTTAGGGTTTTTTTTGCCGCATTCGGATTAAAAGGACTTTTGCTTTCCAGTCACTTTAGAGATGAAGCGGTTATAAGAACCAGTTAGTGACAAATTCTAAATCAATCTGCTGATTGAAAAAACGATTAACAAAACAATAAGAAACCAAAAGACAATGAAGAAAAAAATTAAAGCCTTTAAACACAAAGTGGTATTTATCACTTTATGTTGCCTGATGGCTTCTTTGGGTACAAAAGCACAGATCAAGCTTCATTTGCTGGAAGAAACTCAGGAAGCTTGCATCGGACCGGGAACGGTGGGCACCGAAGACAATAAATTTGGATGTGAAGGTGGAATTGTTATTAAAGAACAAGGTATTTATCATTGCTTTACTACTGAAGTATGGGGGAGTCCTAAACTATTAAATACAAGGCTTGCACAATGGAATAGCAGCGATGGTGTGCATTTCACCCGTATTGGAACTATTGTTAAACCGGAATTAGACAAAACTTCAGATGTTTATTATAGGGAACCCTGGACTCCGTACCCCATCTATAATGAAAAGGAAAACCGTTGGAATTTATTTTTTACAGGATACGGAATCGGATCACGAATTGTTAGGGCAGTATCTAAAACTCCCGGACGAAAAGGCCTGAACGGACCATGGGAAAACAAAGAGATTGTCATCGGAAAACAACCTAAAAAGAGTCCGCTGCCAAACGCACCATCAGATGGGAACTCATTTTTTCCGTATCAGGTTGGTGAAAAATGGCTGGCGTTTTATGGATTTAGCAATTACTCTCCGAAAACAACACGCAATGATTGGAAATTTCAGGTTGCTTTAGCCGAATCAAAAAGTTTAAACGGACCATGGAGAATGGTTAACAATGGAAAGCCTGTATTAATGGATGACCGGTTTGTTGAAAATCCGGTTGTTCATAAACTTGCTCCAAATAAATATATTGCTTTGTACGACGGCGAGACTACACATGGCATTGCTTATGCAGTTTCGACTGATGGTTTAAACTGGGGTCGCGAAAAAGTACTTTGGTTAACAAGTCCCCCTACTCCCTGGGCCTGGGCTATGCGTACGCCATTAGGACTTGTCCATGAGCATGATGATGTTTATGCACTATACTTTACCGCTTTTGATTATAGCGAAAAAGAGCCACGTGAGAAACCGATTTATCATAATGGCTTTGGTAGAGTTGGAAGACTTTTGGTAAGGGTGGAAATGGAATGATAATGAAATCAGCTTCAGTTTTAAGGTACGGGAGTAATACCATAGGATGAGCTTTTGCGTTTGATTTGCTATATTAAACTTATGAAGAGAATATCACTGTGGCTCTGTTGGGCGATTCTACTACCTGCTTTGTTTATTATCGGTACAAACTTTAAAAGCACAGCTCAATCTAAAAAGGTTAATAACCCTATAACAAGCATTTCCGATAAGCCTGTTGATTTTAATTCCATCACCGTGGCTGATATTAACGAGGCAACTCAGCAATCAATTGCAGATGCAAAATTGGCTCTAACCGAAATTTATGCAATACAGTCAGGTAAACACACCTTCGAAAATACCCTATTGGCGATTGATAATATTGGTGATAAATCCGTTTCCACTTTACTTTGTTTAAATGTCTTATCGAACGCAAATCCCGATTCAGCGTTGCGCAATACGGCCAAAAAAAGCGTTGAAACGATGGGAAAGTTCTTCAATGAGATTGAACTGGATGAAAAGTTATACCTGGCAGTTAAACAGTTCTCAAAAACAAGAGAAGCTTCCAAACTCACCGGGGCACGAAAACTCTTGCTAAAAGAAACTTTAGACGATTATGAACGAAATGGTTTTGCACTCCCCGCTGATAAACGGGCGGTCCTGCAGGACATTAATAATAAAATTTCCAAGCTTCAGCTAGACTTCAATACCAACATTGCTGCCTACAAAGATCAATTACTAGTTGCGGAAGCAGACATGAAAGGCCTGCCTGAAGACTTCATCAAAAGCCGCAAAAAAGATGGAGATAAGTACATTATCACCCTGGATGGCCCTTCATACAACACCTTTATGAAATATGCCGCATCGGAATCTATGCGCAAGGCACTACTGCTGAAATACAATAACCGCGCAACCGATAAGAATCTTAGCGTGCTGCAACAATTGCTTACAGAACGGTTAAAAAAGGCTCAATTGCTGGGTTATCCCACCTATGCAGCGTATATAGCGGCCGACCGGATGGTGAAAAACACCTCAACTGTATGGAATTTTGAGAATCAACTTGTCGACCGGGTAAAGCAAAAAACCCAGCAGGATATGACCGAGCTTCTTGAAGTAAAACGAAATCATCTGAATAGTCCATCGGTAAACTCGATCAATAATTGGGAATATTCATTTTTTAATAACATGCTAATGGTCAATAAATATCAGGTTGACCAGGAAAAAGTGAAAGAATACTTTGCATTAGATAATGTAATTGACGGTTTATTCCAGGTAACGCAAAAATTATTTGGACTTACATACCAGGAAGTTTCAAACCCATCAGTATGGCACAAAGATGTTAGGATGTTTGAGGTGAAAGAAAACAATAAAATCATTGGCCGCTTCTATCTCGACTTATACCCAAGAGATAACAAATACACGCATGCAGCGTGTTTCAGCATTAGAAAAGGCAAGAAATACGGCAGCACTTATCAAATTCCTACTGCGGCCTTATTATGCAATTTCAACGCTCCGACCGATGATAAACCAGCACTTCTCACCCACCGTCAGGCAGAGACCTTCTTTCATGAGTTTGGCCATGTACTGCATAACCTTCTCACAACAGCCGAATTTTCCGGACAGTCGGGTACCGCGGTGAAACGTGATTTTGTAGAGGCGCCGTCTCAAATTTTCGAGAATTGGGTGTGGGACTATAGTGCCCTTAAGTTATTTGCTAAGCATTATAAAACTGGCGAAGTTCTCCCCTTTAGCTTATTTCAAAAAATGGACAAGGCCAAAAATGTCGGTTCTGGAGTAGACGCTTCGGCACAAATCTTCTTCGGTATATTAGATTATACGCTTCATGATAAGTACGACCCTGCCGGGACACTTTCTACAACGGATATTTTAAAGGAAGTGCAAAATAAGATCATGCCCTATAAATACGTAGATGGTACCAATTTTCAAGCATCATTTGGTCATTTAACAGGATACGGAGCAAGTTACTACAGCTACATGTGGAGCAAAGTATATGCTGAAGACATGTTTTCTGTTTTCGAAAAAAATGGAGTGTTGGACACGAAAACCGGTATGCGCTACCGGAATACGATTTTAGCGAATGGAGGAAGTGTGGATGAGTACAAAATGGTGAAGGATTTTTTAAACCGAAACCCAAATCAGGAAGCGTTTTTTAAATCTCTTGGCCTA
>DASVRX010000172.1:0-4431 GCA_036388375.1 Pedobacter sp.
CAAAAAGTGATAGAACATACCGATTGCATAACTTCCTCCGCCAACGCAAGCCATCACATAATCGGGAGTTTCTTTGCCAGTTTACTCCTTCAACTGCCGTCTCGTTTCCTCAGATATAATAGCCTGCAAACGCGCAACCATATCCGGGTACGGGTGCGGGCCAACGGCCGAACCGATAATGTAATGCGTATCTACCGGGTTATTAATCCAATCGCGCAAAGCTTCATTGGTAGCATCTTTTAAAGTCTGGCTGCCAGATGTTGCCGGAATGACAGTTGCACCCATCATTTTCATACGTGCAACATTCGGCGCTTGCCTTTCAATATCAACAGCTCCCATGTAAACCACACATTCGATGCCTTTCAAGGCGCAAACTGTCGCGGTAGCAACACCGTGCTGACCAGCGCCTGTTTCAGCAATGATGCGGGTTTTTCCAAGTCGTTGTGCAAGTAAAATCTGGCCAACGGTATTATTGATCTTATGTGCGCCAGTATGATTTAAATCTTCGCGCTTGAGATAAATATTCGCACCATACTTTTCTGAAAGCCGTTTAGCCAGATAAAGAGGCGAGGGGCGGCCAACGTAATCCTTCAGCAGTTGCTGATATTCTTCCTGAAACGCTGGTTCGTAGATTATGTCGAGGTATTTTGTTCTTAATTCTTCTACATTCGGATAAAGCATTTCCGGGATGTAAGCTCCGCCGAAAGCGCCGAAATATCCTTTTTCATTTACGTGATAACTCATATATTTTTATCCCTTAACGGGAACTCTAATTTCGTTAAAAACTGTCTTTAATTTCTCAATATCCTTAAGGCCAGGTTCCAGTTCAAACTTACTGTTTAAATCAAGGGCGTATAACCTGCTATCGTCAAATTCTTTGATTTCTGTAAGATGCTCAAGGCTTAAACCTCCACTTAGAAAATAGGGTATTTGTAACTTGTATCCTGATAAGATGTTCCAGTCAAAAGTTTTTCCAGAGCCACCATGTTGTTCCGTTTTGGTATCGAACAAAAAATAATCTACAACACTTTTGTAATCGTTTAATTCATTGAAATCGAATTCAAAATCTATTCCGAATGCTTTGATTACTTGAAGTTTATTATTTCTTAATTTTGCACAATACTCAGGTGTTTCATTGCCATGCAGTTGAACGGCATCCAGTTTAAATTGCTTAGCTTTTTCGAGCACCACATCAAAATCCTCATTCACAAAAACGCCAGTTTTTTTTGTCGATTGAGGGAGAGCATCTAAAACAACCTCGTCAATAAACCCAACATAACGTTTAGATTTCGGATAAAAAATAAAGCCGATATAGTCGGGATTAAGAACAGCAAGCTGCCTGATATTATCAGCATCTCGCATCCCGCAAACTTTCAGCTTTAGTTGCATGCTCATTTATTTTATTGCTAATAATGCATTGAAACTTTTCAAGGCTTTCTTACTCATTAAAGATTCTTCGGCTACATAAAAACAGTCGGCGAAGCTCTTTTCAGGATGAATGGTATTGATGGCGATTGCCGCATTGCATAAAACCACATTATTTTGTTCTGCAGTTCCGTTGGTGTTTATCACGTTGTTAAAAATTGCAGCCGAATCTTCGACAGTCTCACCGCCAGTAATCAATTCTGCATTAATCTTTTCAAAACCAAGACTTGAGATATCAGTGATTTTTTCTCCTTTAGGTGTGAAGGTCTTAAACGAGTTAGTCAACGATACTTCATCGTAACCGCCTAAATCGTGCAATATAGTATATGCTTTCGAAGAGCCTTGATATAAATAAGCATAAAGCCGCGCCAGTTCCAGACTAAAAACTCCAACCATTTGATAATGGGGTTGAGTTGGGTTGACCATGGGGCCGAGCATATTGATAAAGGTTTTAACGCCCAATTCTTTCCGAATTGGCGCTAGTGTTTTCATTGCCGGATGAAATAGGGGCGCATGTAAAAAGCAAATATTGGCCTCGTCCAGACTCCTCCTTAATGTATCAGTATCGTTCGAAAACTGGTATCCCATAAACTCCATCACATTCGAAGAACCGCAACCTGATGAAACACCATAATTACCATGTTTAGCTACATGGTAACCTGCGCCTGCAACTACAAAGGATGCCAGGGTTGAGATATTGAAAGTGTTTTTTCCATCTCCGCCCGTACCGCATAAATCAATCAGCTTATAGCCTTCCAAATCCGGACAAAGACATAAATCGAGCATCGCATCTCGAAAACCCTCAAGTTCATCAACGGTAATACTTCGCATACAGTAAGCGGTAAGAAACGCTGCCATTTGCGATGGATTGTATTTTCCTGTGGCAATGTTGGTCAAAATTGACTTTGCCTGTTGTTTGGTGAATGACTTATTTTCGAATAAATGATTTAATATTTCTTTCATTAATGATAGTGTCTGACAAAAAAAAAGGTTGCTTTTTTAAGCAACCCGGGTTTATTTCTAATGTATATATACCTATGGAATTGCTAACAAATTGACATTTGCCACCACAAAGAAATATATAAAGTTGATTTTCTCATCTGTGTGACAAATATGCCTATATCTTTTTTGTTGTGCAATACTTTTATGCATTTATAAAATTGGTTATAGTTTATTCTGGTATTGACATGTGTTAATATCGTAAAAAAAGTATTTTAGCGATAATGGATAGCAAGCGTACCAAGAGGATAATTAACATTAAGAGTAGAATTTTAAAATGGGTTTTTGTAGTTGTAGGAGTGTTGCTGGCGGCATTCGGGCTTAAAGGTTTTTTATTGCCGAATGGTTTCATTGATGGAGGAGTAACCGGTTTGGCATTATTAGCAAATCATATTACAGACGTTGAAGTCTCCATCTGGCTCGTCTTATTTAATATTCCCTTTATTATGGTGGGGGTTCGGCAAATAGGTAAAGAATTTGCCATTAATACGTTAATAGCCGTTTTTGGCCTGGCAATCGTTATTTACTTTTTTGAGTTTCCGGTTATAACCGACGATAAACTCCTCATTTCAATTTTTGGAGGCTTCTTTCTTGGGGCCGGTATCGGGCTCGCCATAAGAGGTGGTGCAGTGCTCGATGGGACAGAAATTATTGCCGTTTACATTAATCGAAAAAGTATTTTTTCAATTGGTGATATCATTCTGCTTATTAATGTGGCTATTTTTTGCATTGCTGCAATTGTGTTAAGTATCGAATCTGCATTATACTCCATACTTACTTACCTTTCTGCATCCAAAACAGTAGATTTTATTATTCAGGGTATCGAAGAATATACGGGTGTTACCATTGTTTCCTCCAAAAGTAAAGAAATAAGGCAGGCAATAATCCAGGAATTAGGGCGTGGAGTAACCATTTATAAAGGCGAACGCGGCTATGGTGGTAATCAGCATATGGAAAAAGATATCGATATAATTTTCACCGTAGTAACCAGGCTTGAAGTTTCTAAGGTGAAGGAAGTTGCAAAAAGTATCGATAGAAGGGCTTTCATGGTGATGAACGTGATTACTGAAACAAATGGAGGTGTTATAAAAAGCAGGCCACTTCATTAAATTTATGGGCAAAATGCAAACCAATATTCTCCGTTAGTGTTTTTCAATTAGCCATTTAAACCATTATTGGCCAATTTATGGAAGCAAGGTTACTGATAATAGGAGACGAGCTGGTTCATCATCAAAAAGTGGAACGCTTGCTTTACGAATCCGCTTATCCCATACGACACATATCATTTTCAGATGCCTCTGATGCTTTTAGTTATATCTTAAATCATAATGATTTTGAGGCTTTGCCGGATTTAGTTATGCTGGATTTAGATATGCCCGTTGTTTCCTGGAAAGGTTTCCTGGAACTATTTGAAACCATAACCCAAAGCCTGGAAAAACGTGTTGATGTAATCGTATTCGCTTCATTGGTCGATTTAGGTCTTAAATCGCAAATGGCTTGTTATAATTGCGTGAAAGGTGTTCTCACCAAGCCAATAACTCAATATGTGCTCGATGAAATATTAACATCGTCGTATATATTGGTTAATAAAGCATCTAAATATTAACCAGCTTCTCCAAATTATATCTCAAAGTGTTCTCCTTTTTGTGGGATGGTAACGTTATATCCTTCCTGGTTTAAGGCTTCGCTTAAGGCGTTTAAGCTGTCAATCTCTCCGTGCACAAGAAAAACGTTTTTTAAGCGATTTACATCCTGATGTTTAACCAGATTCACCAAATCATCATGATCCGCATGGCCGCTCAATACATCTGTTCGTTTAATGGTAGCGTAAACCGGAAGGTCACGATCACGAATATGAACATACGGATCGCCACGCAACAAACGATTTCCTAAAGTGCCTTTTGCGCTATAACCGATGAATAAAATAGTGCAGTAATAATTTGAGATGTTATGGTACAAATGGTCTTGTATCCGTCCACCTTCGAGCATTCCGGCCGAAGAGATAAT
>DASVRX010000173.1:0-7363 GCA_036388375.1 Pedobacter sp.
AACGGCGTCTGAAGCTGTAGAAAAAATTGATATGTCTAAAGTTTTTGACAGGTATTGGGAAGATCGTTTGAAGTTTTACCCACTAGAAGCCACCCAACAAGGGGACGACCGGTATAACGCAATACTTGTTAATGATCAAACTCAACAGTTTCGTGATTCCCTCAGTATATTCTATCGAAAATATCTGAGGGAATTATCAAAAGTTAAGCGCGAAGAGCTTAACGAAAACGATAAACTTAGCTACGACATTTTTATCTACGAGATAAATATCCAGTTGTTAGGTTTGAAAACCAACCTATGGATGATTCCCTTTTCCCAGTTCTCAGGACTACCCCTTACTATGGGGCAATTAGGTTCCGGAGATGGGTTTCAGCCATTTAAAACCAAAGACGATTACAGTAATTGGCTAAAAAGACTTGATGGTTTCGCCGTGTGGACCGACTCGGCAATTATCAACTTCCGTAAAGGAATTAAAGCAGGTGTAGTTTTGCCAAAACCACTGGTAGAGAAAATGATTCCTCAAATGGAAGCAATGGTTGCTGCCGATCCCGCTAGAAGTTTATTCTATAGTCCGGCAACTAAGTTTCCGAAGGGGTTAACCGATTCGGATAAAGTGGTACTTACCAACGCTTATAAACAATCAATCATCACCAAAGTGAGCCCTTCTTATAAAAAGCTGGCAGTTTTCTTAAGAGAAGAATACTTGCCCAGAGCCCGCTCTACTACCGGAATTATTGCAGTAAGTGGTGGTAAGGAGATGTACTCTTATCTGGTGAAATATTGGACCACAACCAATAAAACTCCAGAAGAAATTTACCGAACCGGTTTGGCTGAAGTAAAACGCATCAAAACTGAAATGGAGAAAGTTAAAAAAGAGGTAAACTTTACCGGTGATTTGAATGCCTTTTTTGAATACATGAAAACGGATCCTCGGTTTATGCCATTTAAATCTCCGCAAGATATTTTAAATGCCTTTCATGGTATTCATAAAACAATGGAACCTAAACTGCGCAGCATGTTTGGTCGGGTACCTAAAACACCCTTTGAAATTCGACAAACTGAGGCTTTCAGAGCTGCATCGGCAAGTGCGGAATACAATCAGGGTTCGCCCGATGGCAGCAGACCTGGAATTTTTTACATCCCAATTCTTGATGCAAAGAAGTTTAACATTACCTCCGGAATGGAATCATTGTTTCTGCATGAGGCTATTCCCGGGCATCATTACCAAATTTCGCTACAACAAGAGAATAATGATCTTCCTAAGTTTCGTCGATTTGCCTGGTATGGTGCTTATGGCGAGGGTTGGGCACTTTATACAGAATCGCTGGGAAGGGAACTTGGGCTATATACCGATCCTTATCAGTACATGGGTGCTTTGGGCGATGAAATGCACCGTGCTATCCGGCTGGTTGTTGATGTTGCAATGCACACAAAAGGAATGACCCGTGAGCAAGCTATAAAATATATGATGGATAATGAGGCAATTACTGAAGCGGGTGCTGTTGCTGAAATTGAGCGTTATATGGCCATTCCCGCACAAGCGCTTTCTTATAAAATTGGATCCCTAAAAATTAGAGAGCTAAGAAACCGTTATGAAAATCAGTTATCAAAATTTGATCTGGCTGATTTCCACGATGAGTTTTTAAAAGATGGTGTAATGCCGCTTGATGTCGTGGAACGAAAAATGGATGTTTGGGCGCAGACAAAAAAGAAGAAATAAAATCTTGTAATCTATTTAATTGCCCTTGTTTCTATCAGCATACCCAAAAACCTTTTGCAACAGGGTAGTATTTCTAGAAGAAATATTCTGACGGATCTTTAATTCCTCCTGGGCGATTTCATAAAACAATCCTTCAATGGCTTTTTGCGCTACGTAAGACGATAAATCAGGATTTATATCAGCTGTTAGAGGTATTTGATTATAGGCCGTTATAGCATCACTCCAATGTTTGGTGGCACCAACTCTACCTAAACTGGTTTGAATAACTGGTTTAAACTTTTGCATTAATTCATTAGTAGTTACGCGTTGGAAGTATTGAGTAGCCGCATCACTTTGGCGGGTTAACAAGATGTTGGTTGCATCGGCGATGGTCATCTGTTTGATGGCGTTTATAAAAATAGGCTTGGCTTCACGGGCAGCATCTTCGGCAGCTCTGTTAATACTTAAGATTACATTATCAGCCAACTTGTTTAAACCAAGTCCACGTAGTGTTCGTTCGGCCTTTAAGGCCTCCGGCGGAAACAGCAATTTTATCGCTGCATTTTCAAAAAAGCCATTTTGCTGAGATAATCTCTCCGAGCTATATGTGGTTCCAAATTCAAGAGCCTGTTTCAATCCCATGGAAATTTCTGCAGAAGTCGGGTTCCCTAAATTCTGACTAAGGATTTGTGCGGTTTGATTCAACGTATCACAACTACTGAATAGCAGTCCGGTTACTAACGTTATTATAAGTGTAGCTTTTTTCATATCTGTATCCCCCGTTAAGGTTATAAGCAATGTACATTTTTAAATAGGATTAGCAGGATCTTAAAAGGTTTAAAGATATGTGATCCTTAAAACTTCTTGATTCATATTCGAGATAAGATAATTTATGGTATTTTACAAAAAATGCATCTAACTATTATAAAGGTTTATAATTTAAGGCTTGAAATTCATAAAAAGAAAATCTTCAGAAATGTTTCGGGATGAAGCGGATATGCTTTTAGAGTATCGCCGCAGCGGAAATCTTGAGATTCTTGGTCAGTTATACCAGCCTTACATGCCTTTGATTTACGGTCTTTGTTTAAAGTATCTTAAAGATGAAACCAGCAGTAAGGACGCTGTGATGCAAATATTTGAAGAGCTCATTACAAAATTGAAAGTTTTTGAAGTGGCTAATTTTAAAAGCTGGCTTTATACACTGGCACGAAATCATTGCCTGATGAGCTTACGGGCTACGAATAAACATGAGTTTGTCACGATTGATGATTACAGTATGGAAAATTCGGACATACTGCATCAGGAAGATAACAAACTAAAAGAGGATCAGCTTAATAGCATGGAAAATTGCATGCAAAAACTACCAGAAGAGCAGCGAATTTCAGTAGATTTATTTTATCTACAACAAAAGTGTTATAAAGAGATTTGTGATGTAACCGGCTTTGATATGAGTAAAGTTAAAAGCTATATTCAAAATGGTAAACGGAACCTAAAAATTTGCATGGAGAAGAACAGTGGAAACGACTAATATAAATTACAACCTTATCCGGCAATACCTGGAGGGCTCGCTGGACAAAAATGCAATGCATGATCTGGAAAAGCAGGCCTTACAAGACCCTTTTTTAGCAGATGCAATAGATGGTTATGCGCAAGTAAACAGATCTTCGTCGCAGCAATTGAGTTTGTTGCAAACGCAATTACATGAACGTATAGCACAGCAACAGGAAAACAAAGATGTATTTAATTATAGCTGGCAGCGCCTAAGTGTTGCGGCTACTGCCGGATTGTTGTTTCTATTAGCATGCATTCTTCTCTGGATAAAAATGCAGCAAACCGAGAAACATAATGCGGCTCCACCAAAACGCGTTGAAGTTATATTAACCCCTCAATCAATAACTAAACCTGATAAAAACATTCATAAGCCGGCTTATTAGAAGAGAAGTTTATTATGGTTGGGTTAATAATTAGACCACGAAGGCTGGAAGGCACAAATTGATGGAAAGTAGCCTTTTGCCAGCGGGTTAGTAGCTAACTACTTACATTTATTTCTCTTAAATCTTCCCGCTTACTTCCGTCATATAAATCATATTCCAGCAATCTGCAATCAAGCTTGCCATTGTAAAACTCCATTCGCCGAGAGGCTTTAAGGCCGATTTTTTTTGCCAGATCCGGGTTTCCTGTAAAAATATATCCCGAGTACCCTTTACAAGATTGCTTCATAAAATCACCCATACGTTTATAGGTTGCTTCCAATTTGGAATGCACGCCTAAACGTTCGCCGTATTCCGGATTAAAAAAGACAACACCGGCTTCGCCTTCAGGCACAGGAGTTTCAGAAAAATCACACACATGGAATTCAATTAAGTGATCAACACCCGCAGTTTTAGCATTTCTTTTCGAAACATCTACTGCATCTTCAGAAATATCGGAGGCAACTATTTTAAAACTGATATCCTTTTTTGATTTATCCTTCAACTTCCGCCGCTCTACAAAAAAGATTTGTTCATCGTAGCCGATGATATGCATAAAACCATAATTCATCCTGAAAAGGCCAGGATATTTATCTGTAGCTAATAGCGCAGCTTCAATAGCCAGTGTGCCCGAACCACACATTGGGTTAATGAATGGGCTCTTTCTATCCCATTTAGTGGCCATAATGGTTGACGTGGCCAGCGCTTCGAGCATTGGTGCCTTTCCCGGAATTTTCCGATATCCGTGTTTGGAAAGCGTTTCGCCTGAGGTATCTAAAAATATCTCTGCTTTATCCTCCTGCCAGTATAAATTAACAACCGTTTTATTGTACTCAGGTCCGGAATTTGGACGCAGGCCTTTCTTATCTTTTATCCGATCAACAATCGCATCCTTCACCTTAACATTGGCAAAAAGTGGAGTAGTAATGTGCTCGTTATTCACTACAGATGTAACGGAGAAATAACCTGAAATATCGATATACTCTTCCCAGGCAATTTGCACTAATTCATTATAAAGATGCGTGGGCGTAGGAGCTTCGAAACTTGCCAGGGAATACAATACCTGACTGGCACAGCGTAAATTAAGGTTAAGGGCAATACAATCGTAAACAGTCCCCTCCAACTCAATTCCAGTACTAAAGCTGCGAATTATTTTGAAACCTAATTCTTCTATTTCCACCGCCAAATAAGGCGATAAACGCTTATTACACGTTACGATAATACGGCTGTTAGTGTTGAAAACTTGCATAATATTTTGCGAAGTTAATCAATAAATTTTGGCAGATTTGAATCTGATTGATTTGTAACCTAAGGTGCTTAAAGCCACCAGAAAAACTATTATATATTAAATAAAGACAATATGGATATTAAAGGAAAAGTACATGAAGTGTTACCGGTTACAAATGTTTCGGAGACCTTCAAAAAACGTGAACTAATTATTGAATTTGCCGAGAACCCACAGTATCCGGAATATATCAAATTTGAAGCTTTACAGGATAAGGTAAACCTTTTCGATCCGCTAAAAGTCGGTGATCAGGTTGAAGTGTTTTTCAATCTTCGCGGACGCCCATGGACAGATAAGGCTGGTAAAACATCTTACTTCAATACATTGGTTGTATGGCGAGTAAACGTTATCAGCGGAACAGCTGAAGCGTCTTCATCAACACCCGAATATGCAACTGCTGCGCCGGCTAATCTGAGTTCTTCGGCCGAAGATGATGATTTACCATTTTAAGTAACAACAATATAAACATGAAAGCCGGTTAACAACCGGCTTTCGTGTTTTAAGCTTATTTCTTCTCAGGCAGTAAGACCAGCTTTATAAAATTTTTACCTGTTAAATATTTATTAGCAGTAGCCTTTAGTGTTGCCGGATTTATCTTCTTTAACGACTCCAGATAGCTTAGCACCTTAGTCGGAGATTCATCGTTTTGGTATTGACCAGATAGATAGCCAAGCCAAAAACCGTTTTGCTTAAGTTGAACTTCCGTACTGCGTCTTTCCTCTGCCAAAAACTTCTCAACATCAGCAGCTTGGGCACCACCCGTTTTCACTTTATTTATTTCAAGTAAAGCAGCATTAACCAGCTTATCTACGTTCTCGGGTGCACAACCAAACATCACGGTAAACGAATATCGATTTCTCGGATATTTTGAATAACTCATACGCGCACCCGGACTATAAACGCCACTTTCTTCTTCACGCAAGCGCTCAATGAGTTTAATTTGCAGCACTTCGCCCAAAGCAGAAAGCTGGTTGTTATTTTCTTCGTTATAATTATAATCGCCTGAAAAAACCATTCTTACCGTAGCCTTTGGCTCCTGACCTTTATAAACAGACTTAGTGATTTTTCCTGCAGGGGGAATAATACCCAAATCCTTAAAATTCTCTGTTTGTGTTTTTGTAGGCAAAGAACCGAGATACTGCTCAAGTAACGGTTTGATCTCGTCTATTTTGAAGCTTCCTACAAAAGTGAACGTAAAGTCACCAGCGTTAGCGAAACGCTCGCGATAGATGTTGTAGGCTTTGTCAAGATTCACCTGCTCCAGCTTTGCTATGCTAGGGCCGGTTCTTCTTACATTATAATTTCCTAAAACAGCAGAAACTGTATCGGAGAAAACGCTATTAGGATCAGTGCTCCGGTTTGCCAAAGCACCTCTTTGTTGCGCAATTAAAGACTGAAACATCTCTGCATCTTTTCTTGGAGCGGTAAAATAAAGGTGTGTGAGTTGAAGTGCTGTTTCCAAATCGTTTGGCGCCGCAGATCCGTTTATTCCCTCGGTTGTCTCTGAAATATATGGAGAGACGGAAACTCTTTTTCCGGTTAAAAGTTTAGGCAGCTGAATAGAGTTGAATTCACCAACTCCGCCACGGGCTACAACAGTTGCAGCGTAAGAAGCTGATTGGTAGTCTGCATCCGAGTATAAAGATGTACCACCTTTACTAAACGCATTGAACATAATTTCGTCATTCTTGAAATCAGTGGGTTTCAGAATTACTTTAACTCCGTTACTTAACTTCAACTCGGTTACGCCAATGGCCTCAACCTTATTTTCGCTAACTACCTTTCCAGAAACTGGCTTTGTCTGCATCAAAGGCTTATCAGAAACCTGGTCTACATAGGCCGTCAGTTTATTATTTTTTGCTTCGGCGATCCATTGGTTTACGGTAGCCTCCGACGGGAGCGATGCTGCGTCCTTTTCAGGAGCCATAATCAACACATCGCGATTAGCATCGACAAGGTACTTTTTTGCTAAAGCATTCACTTCTTCCAGAATAATGCCTGGGGTTACTTCTTTCGCGAAATTATATTCGTATTCAATTCCCGGGCTTGCTTCCTCATCTAAAAAAAGACGAACATATTCCCTTACGTAATTATCTGAGGATGTTTTGTCCTTTTCCTTGAACGCAGCTTCCATGGAAGTTAGGTACGATTGCTTTGCCCTATCTAATTCAGTCTGAGTAAATCCAAATAATTTTACACGTTCGGTTTCAGATAAAGCCGCTTTCAAACCAGCTTCCAGCTCTCCGGGCTTTGCTACAACTTGTGTTGAGGCTACATTTAATCCCGCAAGGAAATCGCCAATATTACTTCCACCTTGTAAAAAAGGTGGATTCGCCTGCTTCATTAACTCAGAAAAACGAGCACCTATCATCGAGTTATATAAAGAACGAACGGTAGCATCCCTCATAT
>DASVRX010000174.1:0-8350 GCA_036388375.1 Pedobacter sp.
TTCGGACCGACTTTCAGGGCGGAAAACTCTAACACCACACGTCACCTTGCAGAGTTCTGGATGATTGAGCCAGAAATGGCTTTTTATGATATCCATGACAATATGGATCTGGCTGAAGAATTACTGAAGTATGTGATCAAATACGCTTTATATAATTGTGCTGATGAACTTGAGTTCTTAAAAAACCGTCTCCTTGAAGAGGAAAAACAGAAAGCTCAAAATGAACGCTCGGAACTTGATTTACTTGCCAAACTTAGTTTCTGTTTAGAAAACAACTTCGAGCGATTGACTTATACCGAAGCAATCAACATTTTAAAAAGCTCCAAGCCCAATCAGAAAAAGCAGTTTAAATATCTGATAGAAGATTGGGGTGCCGACTTGCAATCGGAACATGAACGTTACCTGGTAGAGAAACATTTTAAAAAACCGGTTATCCTGACCAATTATCCTGCTGCTATTAAATCGTTTTACATGCGCAGAAACGAAGGTGATGCTGAAGGAAAAGAAACGGTTCGCGCTATGGATATTCTTTTCCCGGGGATTGGTGAAATTGTGGGCGGTTCGCAACGGGAAGAGCGCCTTGAAGTATTACAAAAGCGTATGGAAGATTTGCATATTCCAATCGCAGAAATGGATTGGTATCTGGATACCC
The DNA here is from genome assembly GCA_036388375.1 of Pedobacter sp. Taxonomy (GTDB): domain Bacteria; phylum Bacteroidota; class Bacteroidia; order Sphingobacteriales; family Sphingobacteriaceae; genus Paradesertivirga. The sequence continues at coordinate 653 of DASVRX010000174.1, forward strand.
GACGCTTTGGATCGGCTCCACATTCAGGCTTTGGATTAGGATTTGAACGTTTAGTTTTATTCGTAACCGGGATGACCAACATCAGAGATGTGATTCCTTTCCCGAGAACACCTAAAAATGCTGAATTTTAGCTATAGAGCTTTTAAACATTAGCTCGTTTTGAGCTTGTTGGTTAAATGACAATAGGACGGCTCAACATCAAGAACAAACTGAGCACACCAGAATCAAAAGCTACCGTTTATATTAATTATTCAGAAGAAAAAAGAATTCTGGAGGTTGAGTTTAAGGGAGGTAAGTTATACCACTACCTGGGGGTAGAGACTCAAACATGGAAAAATTATAAAGACTTAGTTATCCAAGGAGAATCCTCAGGATCCTTTGTAACTACCCATATCAAGCCTTTTTATAAATACAAGGAAATAAATTAAGCAGAATTTTTAACCATGCTGATCCGAATCTACGAAAACAACCCGAACGAAAAAGCTATTCAGCAGGTTGTTGATGTATTGAAAAAAGGCGGCTTAATTATTTACCCTACAGATACTATTTACGGACTAGGCTGTGATATCACAAATCAAAAAGCAATCGAAAAAATTTATCAGTTAAGAGGAATGAAACCTGAAAAGGCTAATCTTTCTTTCATCTGCTACGATTTAAGCCATATTTCTGATTATATCAAACCTATTGATAACGCCACATTTCGTTTGCTAAAAAAGGCACTTCCCGGAGCTTTTACTTTTATTTTCGAGGCTAACAGCAAAGTGCCAAAACTATTAAGCTCTAATAAAAAAACGGTAGGCATCAGGGTGCCTGATAACAATATTGCCCGTGAGGTAGTGCGTGCGCTGGGCAATCCGATCGTTTCTGCATCCATACATGATGAAGATGATATTTTAGAATATTCCACAGATCCGGAGCTTATCTATGAAAAATACAAGGACCGGGTCGACATGGTGATTGACGGAGGCTATGGAGATAACCTTGCTTCAACCGTTGTAGATTGCACAAGTGGTGAATTTAATATCCTCAGACAAGGTAAAGGTGATTTAGAAGAGTTGCTTTAAATCAATTAAAGGATTGTATTAATGAAAATAAACCTAAAGCCGTTCAAGGATTTTTTAAAGTCGGGTCAAATAGGCGGCTCGCTGCTTATGATGTCTGTGGCTGTTTCACTTATTATTGCCAATATGGGATTCTATGACCATTTTCATTCTTTGCTGAATTCTGCATTTGGATTTTCCTTACTGAACTTAAATCTCAGTTTGGAAAAGTGGATTAACGACGGATTGATGGCTGTATTTTTTCTGCTTGTAGGGCTGGAAATTAAGCGTGAACTAATTGAAGGAGAGCTTTCCTCAGTAAAACGAGCTATTCTTCCAATATTTGCAGCCCTTGGCGGGATGCTGGTTCCTGCGTTGCTATTTTATTTGCTGAATATTGGATCTCCTACAGCGCGCGGTTGGGGAATACCAATGGCCACCGATATTGCTTTTGCGCTGGCCGTTTTATCCATGCTGGGAAAAAAAATACCATTAGCTTTAAAAATTTTTCTATCCGCTCTGGCTATTGTAGATGATTTGGGAGCCATATTAGTAATTGCTATTTTTTATACACAGCAACTGCACTTCAGTTATTTATTATACGCCGGAGTAGTTATGGGACTACTGCTACTGATGAATTTTTTAAGTGTAAAAAAGCTGATTTTTTATCTGATTCCCGGTGTCTTCCTTTGGTATTTTATCCATCATTCCGGAATACATGCAACAATTGCGGGCGTATTGCTCGCCTTTACAATTCCTACAAATCCGGTAAAAACCGAATCACCTTTAGAGAACCTGGAACACAAACTTATGGGTCCGGTGAATTATGTTATCATGCCACTTTTTGCACTGGCCAATACTAATATTCGCTTTCATGGTGAGATGATCGACGGTCTTACTTCATCACTCGGACTGGGGATTATTTGCGGACTCTTGATCGGAAAGCCTCTAGGTATAAGCCTTTTCTCGTATTTAGCCGTTAAGTTTAAATTTAGCAGCTTACCTAAACATACCTCTTGGAAACATATTTTCGGTACCGGGATACTTGCAGGGATCGGCTTTACAATGTCGGTATTCATTGCGCTTTTATCTTTTGGCACTCCCGAATTGCATGAGGAAGCGAAATTCGCGATCCTCACGGCATCTTTACTTGCAGGACTATTAGGTTATATTTATCTAAATTCTATTGCCAAGAAGGACTTAAAACATTCAAACTAGAGCTTACATTCTCAATTGCTATTAAAAGAAAAATCCCGGCGCTTGCGCAACCGGGAATTCATAGAACCTAATTTGTTATTCCATTCGGGTTAACCCTTTTTACCTTTAGATTTTTTATTCTTCTTATGATGGCCTTTGTTATTGGCATCATCATCGTTGTCTCTGTATCTCCTATCGCGATCGTTATCATCATCCCTGTTACGGTCCTGTGATCTATCACGCTGGTCTATCACACCATCATTATTCCGATCATATCTTCTATCACGCTCATCAATCACTCCATCGTTATTCCTGTCAGATCTCCTATCACGTTCGTCAATTACACCATCGTTGTTACGATCATATCTCCTGTCGCGTTCGTCGATAACTCCATCATTATTACGGTCGTATCTTCTGTCGCGGTTATCAGTGTTTTGACGATTAGCTTTTTTTCTTTGTCCCGGAGGCATCCCATGTGGGTGTTTTCCTTCCCAACCTTTTCTCTTATCGCCATAACGCTCATCCTGATTAATCGGATTACCATTTCGGTCGCGATAAACTTTTACCTGCCTGTTTTGAATTTCATAATGTCCGGGAATAGTTCTTCCGCCAACTCCAAAAATTCCACCTGTTCTTCTCTCTGGAACCCAAACCCTTTCTTCGCGGGTTTCGTAACGATACTCGCCTCGTTCGTCTCTGCCGGTTTGGGCATTTGACTCTAATGCAAAAAAACTTAATCCTGCAATAATAGCGGTGAATAATATCTTTTTCATGTTCTAAGTTTTTAGTGTGTGTTAAATTAAGACACGAGAAAGATAAAATAGTTTAATCCCCTGTAAGGATTGTTTACAGAACCCGGTTAGATGACTGAGAAATTAGAGGGGTTTAAAAAATTAGCTGTTGGGAGTTAACTACCTCGCCTAGAAACAACGCAGCCTTTTGATCGAAATCAGAACAGGACTCGGTAGTAAAAAAGTTCCGTTGGCCATTTTTAGAACACAGTACTTCTACTTCCGGATGCCTGCGAAGGTAATCAGTTAAAGATGCGGCTACGAGTTCGCCCTGGGAAATGATGTTAATGGAAGGATCAATAAACTGCTTAATTTTATTGATCAAAACAGGATAATGTGTGCATGCCAGCACCAGAGTGTCGATTTCCGGACTTTGATTAAACAAGCTATCTAAATATTTTTTTACCAGATAATCTGTAGCGGGACTATCAAGCTCATTATTTTCTACAAGCGGAACCCACATCGGGCATGCTTCCTGAAATACATTAATTTCGGGATAAAACTTTTCAATTTCGATAACATAAGAGAGGGACGCAACAGTACCCTGAGTTGCTAGAATACCCACATTGCCCGATTTGGTATAGTTGCCCACAACCTCGGCGGTAGGTCTTATTACCCCAAGTACTTTATGTAAACCGTTTAACCCGGGTAAGTCATTTTGTTGTATGCTTCTAAGTGCTTTGGCAGATGCAGTGTTGCAAGCCAAAATAACCAGGCTACAGCCTAAATCAAAGAGTTCCTGAACACATTCCCAAGTGTATTTATAAACCGTTTCAAACGAACGTGTACCATAAGGGACACGGGCATTATCGCCAAGGTATACATAGTCAAACTCAGGGAGCGCTTTTACGATTTCTTTAAAAATGGTTAAACCACCGTAACCGGAATCAAAAACACCTATAGGCCCGTTTGGTTTAGACATTCGAATAGCTAGATCTTGATTTCTTTCTGAGCTGCTTTATTTTTTTCGATCAACAGTTGGATAATTCCGTCGACCATGCCAACCCTGGGAACAAAGATTTGCTTCACGCCAGCCCATTTCATTACACTTAAATAGATTTCACAAGCAGGAATGATAACGTCCGCCCTATCCTGGTTCAAACCTAAAACTGCAATACGCTCTTTAAGTGAAAAGCCATTCAAATAGTTGTACATCTCCTTAAGTTTTATAAAACTTAGAGGCATATTATCCTTTTCTTCAGACATTTTGAAAAGTTTATTGATATTTCCCCCAGTTCCTATGCCAATCAAGTTGGGATACAATTTGCTGTTAACCCGAATCCATTCCTTTATTTCAGCCCACGATTCGTCAGTATCGGCATTATCTAACATCCTTACCGTACCTATCGGGAAAGATTTAGAAGCCTTTACTTTACCATCACAAAATACCGAAAGTTCAGTACTACCACCTCCAACATCAATATATAAATAGTTTTTTTTGCGCTCAAGCGTTTGCTCAATATGACTGGAATAAATGATATTAGCCTCACTTTGCCCTTCAACAATCTCGAGATTAATTCCCGCTTCTTCCTTTATACGCTTAACAAGCTCTGCTCCATTACAGGCTTCCCTCATAGCGGAAGTAGCGCAAGCCCGATAGTCTGCCACTTTATAAACATCTATCATGAGTTTAAAAGCAGTCATCGTTTTTAGCAATTCCTCTGTTTTTTGAGGAGAGATCTTTTTATCAATAAATGCATCATCGCCCAAACGCAGCGGAACACGGATCAAAGTATTTTTTTTAAAAAATGTCTCTTTACCGGAATCTATAATATCTGCTATTAACAGTCTGACAGCATTTGAGCCAATGTCTATTGCGGCGTATCTCAATTTATTTCTTATTTTTAAGGTAAGTGTATATATCGGTTTGAGCCCGGTAACCTATCTCTCCTTTTGGTTTATAACGATTATTGTTCAACTGGTTAATCTCGCGAGCTTTTGTATTATCTTTTAATTGAATATTTATGATTTCGCGTATTTCTCTTCTTATGTTTTCATCCAATATTGGAAATCCCACCTCTACCCGATGATCCAGGTTGCGTGTCATTAAATCTGCGGAAGCTAAGAATATTTTTTCATCCCCGCCATTTGCAAATATCCACACACGGGCATGTTCCAGGAATTTATCAATAATACTGATCACCTCTATATTCTCACTGACACCCTCAACCCCGGGAACCAGGGTACACATTCCTCTAACTATCAACTGAATTTTTACCCCTGCAGAACTTGCATCATATAATTTCTGAACCATCCGCTCATCAGCCAGACTATTCATTTTTAATACCATGTAAGCAGTTTTGCCTCCCTCCGCATTTTTTATTTCAGTGTCTATCAGCGCTTCAATTTTGCTTCTTGTTTCTAACGGTGATACAATAAGGCATTTATAATCCTTGTAGAAAACCTTTTTGTCAAGTCCTTTAAACAAGTGTTTGAGCTCGGAAGTTATTTCGGGATTTGTTGTAAACAAACTGTGATCGCTGTAAATCTGAGCGGTTTTTTCGTTGAAATTTCCAGTAGCAAGGTTTGCGTAGTAGGTTACTTTTCCTTTTTCCTTGCGGGTGATTAAACAAATTTTTGAATGAACTTTATAATCAAGCAACCCATAGTTCACCTGAACCCCTTCTTCTTCAAGTCGTTTTGTCCAGTTGATATTATTTTGTTCATCAAAGCGTGCTTTCAATTCCAATAAACAATTTACTCTTTTCCCATTTCGGGCAGCATTAATCAAAGCATTTATCACGCGCGAATTTTCTGCCAGGCGATAAAGAGTGATATCGATTTCAATCACCTTTGGATCTATTGCCGCTTCTCTCAGAAAGTGAATAATATAATCGAAAGATTGATAAGGGTGATTAATCAGATAATCCCGCTTGGTAATTTGAGTAAAAATACTTTTACCCATATCAAGGTTTGCGATTTCAAGCGGCGGATTTTTTTCATATTCCAGTTCGGGTCTACCTACATTCGGAAAACTGATAAAATCCTTGAAATTATGATACCGGTTTCCCGGGATCAAGCCTTCAGAATCTAAATCCAGCTTATCAACTAAAAAGCTAAGCATATCTAAGGGCATATTGTTATCATACAGCAATCGCATGGGCCTACCCTTTTTCCTTTTTTGCAAACTTTTGGTTAGCGTATCAATAAATTTTTCGCTCACATTTCTGTCCAGATCTAATTCTGCATCTCTGGTAAGCTGAATGGAGTATGCTTCAATGGAATGATAATCAAATATGAAATAGATATTATCCAGGCAATACCTGATAACATCATCGAGAAGAATGATAAACTTCAAATCGTTCGTTTCGGGCAATACGATAAAACGCGTAAGGCTTTTAGTGGGTATCTCCATTAAACTATACCGCACCTTTTCCTTCTGATCCTTTTTAGTGAATTTCACAAAAAAGTAAATTGCCCTGTCTTTAAGTTCCGGAAAAGGTTTGCTCTCGTCGAGCATTATAGGCACTAATGTAGACAGGAGTTTTTCTTTAAAGTATTTTTTAATAAACTGCCCTCTCGAAACGTTTAATTGATACTCATTAATGATAAATATCTTTTCCTTAGCAAGCTCCTTTATGATTTCATCTTCATATAAATGATTGAATCGTCTTTCGTGCTTAACAACAATATTCTTAATCTGCTTAATTATTTTCCGGGGATTATAACCAAAAATCTCCTTCGCCTTGGTGTTTACATTGGTTAAACGACTAAGCGTAGGAACCCTTACCCGGTAAAACTCATCAAGGTTAGAAGAAAATATAGCCAGAAAACGAATGCGTTCAATGAGCGGAACTGTTTTATCTCCAGCTTCCTGAAGTACCCGTTCATTAAAATATAACCAACTGATTTCTCGATTATTAAGCAGTGTTTTTTGCTTAGACATCCTTTTAAATGTAAAAAGTCCCAGGCTACGGGCCGGGACTGCAAGTTGTAAATTCTATTGTTAACTAATTGTTAATTACAAGTTGTAATAGCAATTATTCTGTTTTAGTTTCAGAGCTTTCAGAATTTTTTCCTGCTTCGGCAATATTTATCTCTGGTTCTGGCGATACTAACTTTGGTGCCGATGGCTTTCTGGTTCTTCGCTGAGCCGGAGTCTTAGACTCTTCAAGGGGTTTAATATTAACCGACGATGGTTTTGACGGCCGCCTCACTCTTGGCTTTGCAGAAGCTGTTGTAGCTTTTGATTGTCCTGAATTTGGGGTATCAACCTTCGGTTCAGCAACTTTAGAACTTACTTCTTTCACTTCAGCAGGTTTTTTGCTTTCTACCTTTTGAGAGGATCTAACGGTACGTTTCGCTGGCACTTTAGCTGTCTTGATCTTTTTGCCAGCTTTTTTTTCTGGCTCTTTAACTGAGTTGATTCGATCGGAAAGTTTTTTTGCAATCTCCTTACTCATCTTTTTTATATCTTTCGCAATCCGCTCGGCATCATGACCTAAATTAGTAACAACATCAAGGAACCGCTCGGCAATGCCGCTTTCGAGTTCTTTTTTTGCTGCTTTCTTAGGAGATGCTTTTGGAGCACTCTTAGCAGTTTTGCTTGATTTTTGTTTAGATTTTTTCATCAGAATATGATTGTTTTTTAGTGGCTATGAAGCTATCTTGGGCATATTCATTTTGGTTTGTAAATGGAATGCTCAAGATGGTTTCATCTTTAATAAGCT
>DASVRX010000175.1:0-4096 GCA_036388375.1 Pedobacter sp.
GTGCCGGTACTTCTGATTATTTCTCGGGTTTTCAGGTAGATAAAAACGTTGCCGATGATCTTTTGCGTGATTTTGGCGATGAAAATGAAGCTAATTTAAAGGAGGCCTTAAGGTATCTTACAACTGGTTCTTTTAGTGCAATAAGTTCAGGAACCATATCGTCTATATCACAGGCAGAGGTGCAAAAAGTAAATAAGCTGAACATGGAATTTATGGATAACCTTCCTTCTTCAACCATAGAAGATCGGCCTTCGCGTATGCCATTACCAATTAGAAATTTACAAGAGTAGGTATTGCGATTAATCCGGTATAGGCACGCACCATCGATACCTGTAGGAAATGGTAATGACCGAAAGCAACTTTTATCAAACAGATTGCATGGCATGGATTGGAGAAATATTTAAAAGCATATTTCGCCGACGAAAAAGACCTAAGCCTGACATTGATGTTTTAAAGCATTTGATGCAGGAAAACGGCCTTGAACCAACTGATATACTGCTTTTGGGAAATGAATCAATCGATAAAGAGTTTGCTGAGGCAGCAGAGATTGATTATCTTGCTACTCAGCACTTTGTTTAAGTAATATTCAAGTATTGGTACCGTTTCCCTAAATAAATTATCAGCATGACTATGCCTAACATAACTCAACATACATTCAAGGTTTTAGCGTTATTCGTCGCCTTTACGATATCTGTTAGTTCTTGTAAAAAGAAGGATGACTTAGGTGAATCGGCCGACTATAAAGTTCAAAATGATGTACGCGATTCTGCATATCTCTATACTAAGGATCTTTATTTATGGTATGATAAACTACCTGCTATAAGTGAATTTAAGCCAAGAAACCTGGAGACTGTTTTCGATGTGATGGATAAGGTAAAAACTTATCAAACTCTGGATAAATGGAGCTTTGCCGAAACAAAAGCAGAGACTGACGAAAGTCAAAGAGGGGAGTCTACAGATTTCGGATTTTTAATTAAGTTTTTGCCCGGCAGTGCTACAGAAATACGGGTGACCTACGTGTATGCAAATTCTACTGCAGGGCAGGCAGGCATTCAAAGGAGCTGGAAACTGAATAAAATTAACGGCAGAATCATTAATCGTGGTGTCACAGCAGATGTTGATTACATTAATGATATCTTCTTTGGTAATCCACCATCTGCTTCATTTGAGTTTATCAAGCCTGATGGATCAACTTTTACCACTACGTTACAAAAAACATCGTATGTTTTAAATACTGTTTTGTATCGTAATGTTTATAATAAGGGTTCCCAAAAGATTGGTTATCTAGTGTTTAATCAATTTGCCGGGGCTACTTCCATTAGCGAGCTTGAAACTGCCATGAATTATTTCCAGGCACAGGGTGTAAACGAGATGATTGTCGATCTTCGGTATAATCGTGGCGGCTATGTGTCTACTCAAGACTATCTGGCTAATTCGCTAGCACCGCAAAGTGTTGGTCAGAATCAGACAGTTATGTATACCTACAAGTTTAATGATCGCTATAAAAAATGGGATGAAAGTTACAAGTTCAATAAGAGAGGAACTTTAAATCTGAGTCGTGTTGTATTTATCGTTTCGCCAAATTCTGCATCGGCCAGCGAACTGCTAATAAACAATTTAAAGCCAGTGATGAATGTTAAATTGGTTGGCGAAACCAGGACTTATGGTAAGCCTGTAGGATTTTTTCCTATTCCGGTTTTTCAATACAATATATTTCCGGTATCATTTAAGACAGTTAATAATGCTGGCATCGCCGATTATTTTTCCGGTTTCCCGGTAGATAAAAACGTTGCAGATGATCTTCTTCATGATTTTGGGGATGAAAATGAGGCTAATTTAAAAGAGGCATTAAAATACCTAACAACAGGCTCGTTTACAATAGCTTCTGCCCAGGCGCAAGTCTCTTCGGTAGAATCTCAAAAAGTAAAGCAGCTCAATGCTGAGTTCAGCGACCATTTGCCATCGGTAACGATAGAAAACCGGCCATCTCGTATGCCACTACCAATTAAAAATCTGCAGAGAGATAATTAGTAAGAATTTACGTATATATAATTATTAAGAAATTACGCTATATCCATTCTAATGAAAATGCATAGACTTACAATCTATCTGAGACTTATAACGGCCTTTTTTCTTTCGGGAGTGTTTTTAATGTCTTGCAAAAAAAATACGCATGATGAAGCAAAGCCGACATCTCCTGCCGGCAGCCGTATGCAGCTTACCCAAGATTCTATATATCTATACGCTAAGCAGGTTTATTTATGGAATGATGCAATTCCATCATACGAAGTTTTTAACCCTCGCAGATATACTCAAAGCACCAACGAATTAACGAACTTAGAGAAAGAAGTATTCGATCTTTCTCAATTTAAGAAAAATCCTGCGACAGGTATATCGTATGAATTTAAATCGACGGAGCCAGGTACACCTAAGTTTTCCTATATTGAATTGTCTGAATCTACCGGAATAATCTCTGGTACTACGCCCAAAGTTAACGAGGTAGATTTAGATGGAGTAGGTACAGATTTCGGCTTTGCCTTAAGCCAAGCGTTCACGAGTGCCACAACATATAAAATTTACATCAGGTATGTTAACCCTGGATCACCTGCGTATAATAACGGATTAAGAAGGGGAGATTGGCTCGAAAAAATAGGTACGCTCACACTACCCGCTACTACTAATGGTCAAACACCAAATTTAACACAATCACAAGTAAATTTTATTAATTCTGCTTTGAATAGCACTAGCCCTTTAACTTTAATCGGTAAAAAAGCCGACGGATCAGCTTTTAATAAAACTCTTACTAGATCGACCTACAGCAGCCGTGCGACATTTAAGGACACGGTGATAACTTCTAGCGGAACTAAAATTGGTTATTTGGCCTTAGCCCGTTTTTCAGATATTGATAATTTTAGCTTAACTGGTGCGCCTTTGAAAAACGCCTTTTCCAGATTTCAAACAAACGGTGTAACCAACCTGGTAATTGATCTGAGATATAACGGAGGCGGATATGTTGAAACGGCCAGATTGCTAGCAAACTTAATTGCAGGGAAATTTAAAGCTGGTGCCACTATGTTTTCGGAACACTTTAACAGTACGCTTCAAAATCGTCAAGCCACTATTTTAAAAAATCAGCCACTACCGAATTCATCAGGAATCAAAGCGAACTACTTTGATAACTACGATTATTCGGTTTCTAAAAATACTTACCCCTTTAATAACCAAAGCGAAAGCCTGAATTCTGTTACTAAAATTGTTTTTTTAGTATCAAGTAGCACGGCTTCTGCCAGTGAGCTAGTAATAAATGTACTCAAACCACATATATCCAATTTGAAGATAATCAGTTCTGAGGACGAGAACGGCAACGCTAATACTTATGGTAAGCCAGTCGGCTTTTTTCCGATTAAGATTGATAAATATGATGTGTACTTCTCGATGTTTGAGACAAAAAACTCTTTAGGACAGGGCAGCTACTATAATGGCTTGACACCGGATGTCGTTAGCAACGATGATGTAACGCGCGATTTCGGAGATCCTGAGGAAGATCAGTTTGCTTCGGCTATCAGATATATTGTTAGTAATACGTTATCAGCTAAAGCTCCCGGCGCTAGAATTTCATCGGTTAAACAACCAATTATCAACCTGGGTATTGATAACTCCTTTAAGGGAATGATTGAAGGTAAACGTAAATAATAAATCTACTGGCGTTTACAAAAAAATAATGATTACGCCACCTCTCTCAAATCTACAGCAACAACCCTGGAAATTCCCTGTTCAACCATCGTTACGCCATAAATAATATCCGTACTGGCAATGGTTCTCTTATTGTGCGATACAATTATGAATTGAGATTCGCTTGAAAACTTTCGGATGATGTTATTGAATTTATCAATATTGGTATCATCAAGCGGAGCATCTACCTCATCAAAAATACAGAAGGGTGCAGGTTTTAAAAGATATAGAGAGAACAGTAAGGCAGTTGCAGTAAGCGTTTTTTCGCCGCCGGACAATTGATTGATTGATAAAGGTCGTTTCCCCTTCGGGCGTGCGATGATATCGATGTCAGATTCAAGCGGATTTTCAGGATTATTCAGAA
>DASVRX010000176.1:0-8520 GCA_036388375.1 Pedobacter sp.
TTCGGTCTTATTCAGAACCAATTAGCTGTAGTTTGAACACTGCTATACCAAATGTAGCATGTTTTGCACATTATTCATAATTTGAGACATTGCTATCTGAAGCCTATCCCAACTTTTTTACCTGAGATATTTTCTAAGATAGGTTTGAAAATGGTAAGTGCATTTTCTTTGGTTTTGCCCAGCACATTCATTTCTTTGGCATTAGATAAAATCTTCTGCTCGGCTAGTTTATAGATATCTTCAACCATCTTCTGTCTGTCGTTTGGCATCCACACGCCAGACAATTCATAAACTTTAGAACGTTGATGATCGAGCTTGGAATAACAAATTTCGGGGTTAGGTAGAAACACAGTTACCGAATCTTTTGATGATACGATATCTTCTTTAACCACTTTTGTGAGATCGATACAACCTACAACCTCTCCCACCGCTACAAAGAGGATGCGTTTATCTGGTAAGAGTGTCCGGGTAATTTTCTTCTCAATCACATCTTTCATAGAATACTTTACAAGCTCCAGCTTGCCCATATTTGTGATCTTTTCGATCATCACATCTTCTGTAACCTCGGTGCGACTAACAAAAAACTGATTCCTGATATAAAAAAACATAAATATCATAAACAGGATTGTGGCAGTGGAAATAATAAGAAGGATGGCGGTACGAAGCTTGAGTATTTTGCTGATCATATTCTATTAAACGACAAAAGTGCCTTGTCAGGCACTTTTGGTTTGAGTTTTTTCTTCCTTTACTGTTTCAGAGGTGGCTTTACTCACGCTGTGTGGCCTTGATTTACCGAATGATCCCATAAAAATCTTCCCTCTTTTGCTTTTTTTATCTCCTTTTCCCATAACTAATAGTTTTGAAAGCTAACAGCCGTAAAAAAGAAAAGTTTGTTAAGATTGCTTAAACCAGTGCGTGTTCTTTGGCCGCCAAATATCGTTCTGCTTCGAGTGCAGCCATACAACCGGTACCTGCTGCTGTAACTGCCTGGCGATAAATTTTGTCCTGGGCATCGCCGCAGGCAAAAACTCCTTCAATGTTAGTTTGAGTGGTTCCTGATTTTGTAATGAGATAACCGGTCTCATCCATATCAAGCCATCCTTTAAAGATGTCGGTATTCGGTTTATGACCAATAGCCACAAAAAAGCCGGTAATATCAATTAAAGTTTCAGCATGAGTTTGGTTGTTTACCACTTTAATGCCTGTTACAGTTTGCCCGTTTCCGACAATCTCTTTGGTTTCAGTATTGTAATGAACTTCAATGTTCGGTGTATTCAGCACCCGATGAACCATTGTTTTGGAAGCTCTAAACTCATCTCGGCGAACCAGTAAATGCACTTTGTTACAAAGTTTGGCCAAGTACGTGGCTTCTTCAGCGGCAGTATCTCCGGCCCCCACAATTGCTACATCCTGTCCTTTAAAGAAAAAGCCATCGCAAACCGCGCAGGCAGAAACACCAAAGCCATTATACTTCTGTTCGCTTTCCAAGCCTAGCCATTTTGCCGAAGCACCGGTTGCTATAATTACCGTATCGGCAGTAACCGTCTTGTGCTCATCGACAACTATTTTATGAACAGGGCCGGTAAAATCTACAGAAGTAATGTATCCGAAACGGATGTCGGTGCCAAAACGCTCGGCTTGCTTACGAAAGTCTTCCATCATTTCAGGGCCTAGAATTCCTTCGGGATAACCCGGAAAATTCTCAACATCTGTAGTTTGTGTAAGCTGACCTCCGGGAACTATTCCGGTATATAGAACAGGCTTCAAATCTGCGCGCGCAGCATAAACAGCTGCGGTGTATCCCGCCGGGCCGGAACCTATAATTAAACATTGAACGTGTTCTGCTTCTTCTGACATTTGAATGGGTTTCGAGAAAACAAATCTAACGCTTTGTCCTGTCACAGACAACAAGCAAATATCAATGCAATATCAGTTTAACGATGGGAGCCTTTATCGAGGCCGTTCACATCCAAACCGAAAAGAGTGGATTTATTGATATTCGCCTGTACTTGCCAATAGTTGCTGCCTCCATTAAGTACCAATACCGCGCCCTTTAACCAATTAGGTATCTGTTTAGATACTGTTTTGTAATTTCCCTTCAATAAACAACTTATATAAACTATTTTATCACCCGCAGGCGTATAGTATCCAAAGTACTGGCGAGCATACTTTTTAAGATTGGTGTGAATGACAGGCCCTTTACCAAAGCCCTGATTGGGCTGTAAGAGGTTGATAAACTTAATGTCTTTATTCAACAATCGTTCAGCGGTTTCAATTTCAGCAGGTGTCGGTGTAAATCTTTTGTCTCCGGACTCGTTGGCAAGAAAGGGAAACACAAAATCTTTTGCAAAAATGACTCCTTCAAAATCATTTCCCTTAACATAAGTTAATTGAGAAGTGCGCTTTTCGCTGAAGGAGATTTTTTGAGCTTGTGAATTATGAATAAACAGCGACGCGACGAGGAAACACAAAAGCTTCATAAGTTGATAAACGGATTTAGATATTGAAAAAGTATTCTGGGTGTCAACACATCTAAAGTAGTTGTGGTCACGTTTGAATGACCCCTACATTAAACCGCTTTGTTATCGGCGATTGGTTCGCCGCTTCTATACCCATCGATATTACTTTTCTTGTTTCTAAAGGATCTATAATTCCATCTACCCATAATCTGGCTGCGGCATAGTACGGTGTAGTTTGTTCATTATACTTATCAGTTATTTCTTTAAGTAACTCCCCTTCTTTTTCAGGAGTAATTACTTCTCCCTTCGCCTTTAAGGCGGATTCCTGTATTTGTAAAAGTGTCTTAGCGGCCTGCGAGCCACCCATAACCGCTATTTTAGCTGATGGCCAGGCGTATATTAATCGTGGGTCGTAAGCCTTGCCGCACATGGCATAATTACCTGCGCCATAGGAGTTTCCAATGATGATGGTAAACTTCGGCACAACCGAATTAGCTACGGCATTTACCAGTTTTGCTCCGTCTTTAATGATGCCACCTTGCTCCGAGCGACTTCCAACCATAAAACCGGTAACATCCTGCAGAAACACCAAGGGGATCTTTTTCTGGTTGCAGTTCATAATAAAACGGCTCGCTTTATCAGCTGAATCAGAATATATTACTCCTCCAAACTGCATCTCTCCTTTTTTAGATTTGATTACTTTCCTTTGGTTAGCTACAATACCAACCGCCCAGCCGTCTATCCGGCCGAGGCCGCAAGTAATACTTTGTCCGAAAAGCTGCTTGTATTCCTCAAACTCAGAATTGTCAACTAATCGGTGGATTATTTCGAGCATATCGTAAGGCTTCTCGCGATTCTCCGGTAGCAAACCGTAAATATCTTCGGCACTTTTTACTGGGTTGGCTGATTCAATTCTATCAAAACCAGCATTCATGGGAGCGCCCAACTTACTCATGATGTTCTTTATGGCATCAAGGCAAGCATGATCATTTGGGTGTTTATAATCGGTTACTCCGGATATTTCACAATGAGTAGTTGCTCCGCCCAAGGTCTCGTTGTCTACATCTTCGCCTATGGCGGATTTAACGAGATAGCTTCCCGCTAGGAACACAGAACCGGTTCCATCTACAATCATCGCTTCATCACTCATTATAGGCAGGTACGCGCCTCCAGCTACACAAGAACCCATAATGGCTGAAATCTGAACAATTCCTTCGCCGCTCATAATAGCGTTATTTCTGAATATTCTTCCAAAGTGCTCCTTGTCCGGGAAAATTTCATCCTGTAAAGGCAAAAACACACCGGCTGAATCTACGAGGTAAATGATAGGTAAGCGATTTTCCATCGCAATCTCCTGCGCTCGAAGGTTCTTTTTTGCTGTGATAGGAAACCATGCACCGGCTTTTACTGTAGCATCATTGGCTATAATAACACACTGTCTTCCAGAAACATAACCTATACCAGCTACTACGCCACCTGAAGGGCAGCCGCCATAATCCTTATACATTCCCTCGGCGGTGAAAGCGCCGATTTCCAGCCAGGGCGTGCTGTTATCAATGAGGTAGGCTATCCTTTCCCTGGCTAAAAGCTTGCCTTTTTCTTTTTGTTTCGCTGAGGCTTTTTCGCCTCCACCTTCAAAAACTTTTTTGGAGCGGGTAGTCAGTTCCTGAAGCAGTTGTCTATTTATGTCGACGTTTCTATCAAAATCCGGGTTCATTATTGAAAGATAGTTAATATCTAAATGATACAACAACTCCAGAGATCTTTTTGGAGGTTAGTTACCTGGTATTAAATCACAATACCAAAAACCTTTTGTTTTAATTTCACTTGAACAGACTCCATCGCCTTTAACTTCTAAAGGTTTATATATTTTTTCACCGATGGTAAACGTTATAGGGTATTCGAATATAGGTCCATCAAAGCAAAACGAGTGAAACTCACCATTTTCTCCACAAGCATCAACATTTTCAGGTAGCTGTTGAAGAAAGTCTTGATCAATTTCTGCACCCACCATGTTCTCTCCTAAATAGAGATCATTTGTGCAGCAGGTAATTGTTTTGAATCCGAGTGCTATAAAGTTTGTAATCAATATTGTAGTATCTTTCTTCCATAAGGGAAACACTGCAAGCATGTTAACTTTGGCGAGGTTGTCTTCGCGGTATTTCTTTAAATCTTCCAGGAAGATATCTCCAAAAATTACATAGTTAATTCCTTCCTCTTTAGCTTTCGATAATAGAGTTTCCATGTTGCGCTCGTATTCCTCGTAACTACCCTCTTTCACAAACATTTTCTTTAGGGGAATACCGATAGATTGAGCTTGCTTATCAAGTAATTCCTCACGCACGCCGTGCATAGAGATTCGCTTGAAATTCTCATTAACGGTTGTGAGTAAATATTTAATTTGGTATTCACCCTGTTGGAGAATTTCGTAAAGAGCTAAAGAGGAATCTTTGCCACCACTCCAGCAAAAAATAGCTTGTTTTTTTTCCATAATAAATGAAAAGCGAACATTAAGTTCGCTTTGTCAAAAAATGTAGTACTCTGTTATCTTACAATATACTTTATACCTGTATTGAAATTAAATCCACGAGTGTTATAACCTAACCATTCGATATAATCAGTATTGAAAATATTCTTTATATCAGCAAAAATCACCAAATGCTTTGAAGGTGAGGCTTCTAAATAACTATCTATTAAAGTATATGCTTTATGAGTCATTATGGTAGCCGGAAAATTTCCAAAGTCTTGCTCTTTCCTTTCGCCGGTGTATTTTCCAATTAAACCTACGCTGATTTTTTTTATAGGCCTGTAACTGATATTGAATCCAGCTTGATTTTTTGGTCTCCGAAACAGGTCCGTTTGTTTTGTATTTTCATCAATAGTTAATTCTCCCTGTACAAAAGAATAGAATGTATTTAACGAAAGGTTTTTAAAGGGATTGACAGCCAATTCTACTTCTACTCCCTTATCGTTTTGGCTTCTTCCATTACGGTAATAACTTACAGATTTCCCCTCGACCTTTGTCGTAAAAAAATAGATCGCATTTTTACTTGTAACCCGTTGAAAGGCCGTTGTATTGAAATTTAATATGCCTGGAATTAAATCAAAATCAAAACCGGCATCATAGGTTTTTGTAACTTCTGGCTGTAAATTTTCTATTTTGTTTCTGTATTCTGAGTATAACTGATATAAAGTGGGAGCCTTAAAAGCTGAAGAGGCATTTACGAAAAATTTATATTTTTGCTTGAATACAAAAGATGGATTGATTGTATATGTGTAATTATTGCCAGACTCAGAATGGTGGTTAAATCTACCTCCCAATTCCAAATGGAATCCGCCAAGATTTTTTAGGAAAACAGATGTAAATACACTGCTTATATCGGACTTAGCCGTCGAAGAAGGCAATCGCCCTTCAGACTTAAAAAAAGGCGAATTAAATAAACTATACTGGTCGGAATTGGATGAACGATAGTTAATACCTGAATTAAGCTCGAGAATTTTTATTAGTGGTTTATTGATAAAAACGTCGGCCTGCCAAATACGGCCTTTGTTATCGGTTTTCTGTTCTGCGGAACCATCTCCGGGTAAGTTCAAAAATTTATTGGAAACTGTATTATTACTCAAATTCACTGAGATCGAACCTGAATTGAGAAAATATTTCCCGGTAATACCAGTAAAAAGATGTGTTCTATTATACTTATGATCGATATCGTCTTTAAACGATCCTCCATCAGACATTCCAATATTATTTGATAATTGGAGATTACCATTTATACTAAATTTCTCGCTAACCATCTGTCGAAAATTAGTGCTCAATGCATGTTGATCAAAGCCATCTTTATCAAAGTTTTTGATTCCGGTTTTATCTGTTGCGGCTGAAAACTCCTTAGAACCTGCATGAGAATAATTAAAAGCGATACCAGTGTTGCCCGTAGTACCACTTAATCCAATAGCTTGTTTATTAGCCTGGTAAGTGCCGCCGGTAAGAATCACATTAGCATTTAAATTATCTGTAGACGCTTTTTTAGTGATTATATTGATAACACCTGCAACGGCGTCACTGCCATATAGTGTAGAATTTCCACCTTTAACAATTTCAACTCTTTCGATCTGGTCGATTGCGAATGACTTTAGGTCGTATTCGTTTGAAATACTCTGAGCGTCATTTACAGGAATGCCATCTATCAGAATTAATGTATTTCCTGCAGATGCGCCTCGTAAAAACAAAGAATTTGCGGTGATACTTTGAGCGTTGTTCACACCAGAATACGTAATACCCGCCACGTTGTTTAAAACTTCAGGCAGGGTTCTTCCCTGACTGCGCTGCAATTGTTCTGATGTAATGATTCGAACAACCTTACCGATTTCGGCCTTTCTTTTAGCCGATCGCGTAGCAGTAACTACAACCTGATTCAAAGTGTTTGTTGTGTCTTGAGCAAATGCTTCTGAACCGAGCATTGCAAATTGTGCTAACCCCAGGCTAACCGCAATTTTGATTGAATTTTTTTTCATTTGTTGTGAGTAAGGCCCACAGCAAACAGATTTTGAAGGATACTAAATGATAATACACGAATGGTACTGTCACTCAAGCTTCATTCCCCGAAAGCTATGAATTGTTAAAACTCTGGCAGGTCTTCTGACTTACTCCCGGTTATTCTGCCTTCCCATCCGACGAAGCGAAACAGTGGCTTTAAGATTGAATAACCGTTGCGGAGAATACAGCAGCGGGACTGTCCGGGATTCACACCCGATTCCCTTTTAACTCCGATAAATCGGAGACCAAAAGCTAGGCAAAGGTAGAAGAAGATTTAATATTTTTAGAAAAAGGTTAGAGGTTTTAATTCTTTGTTTCGAGTAATATCTTAAAATCCCTTAAGTATCAATCCAATAACAGCCGCAATAAGTATAATATACGGCTCTTGTATTTTCTTAACATAAATCAAAGCTAAAACTGTCGCGACAGCTATAAGAGCAGTAGCTACATCAACAATTGAGCGCATAGCGATCACAATAACTGCGCCTACCAAAGCTCCGATTACTGCTGCTGTAATACCATCCACGAAAGCTTTTATACTTTGATTCTTCGCTATTTTTTTAAATGATGGAGCCAAAGCAACGGTAAAAAGATAACATGGTAAAAAAGTTGCTAATGCGGCTACCAACGCACCCGGAAAACCAGCCACAAGGTATCCGATAAAGCCTACAGTAATCACTACCGGGCCGGGAGTAACCATCGCTACCGCAACGGCATCAACAAATTGATGTTCGTTTAACCATCCAAACTCTTCAACGACGCCACTATGCAAAAAAGGAACAATTGCTAATCCGCTTCCAAAAACCAAGGCTCCCGCTTTTGCAAAAAACAGTGCTATATTTTGCAAGGTTTCTGTTTCGTACTGCCAGAAACCTAAGCCCGCTAGTGTTATTGAGAGCCCTGCGGCAGGCTTTTTAACAAATGCAGGTGGAGCTTTTATAAACATATAAATGAGTCCTGCGGCTATGAACAGCAAAACTTCTTCCCTTTCGGTGATGACGGTAACGGCAATTCCAATCAGATAAAATAGCCAAAGCAACCAATTTGCACGAATAGCCGAAAGTTCAAACTTACCGACAGATTTGACAGTGAGTTTATAAGCACTCATCGTAATGATGCCGATAACTGAAGCGCCCACGCCATAAAATACTGCCTGCATCCATGAGATTCCACTGTAAAGTTTATAAGCCATGCCCAACAAAACAACCATTATGAAGGATGGCAGCACAAATGCAAAGCCTACCAATGTCGCACCGAATAATCCATAATGGACAAAACCGATGTATATTCCCAATTGTGCAGCAAGCGGACCGGGGGCAAGTTGGGCTAGTGCCAGCCCCTCTTTATATTCCTCTTCTGTGAGCCATTTTTTTTCTTCAACCAGATCGCGATGCATATAGCCTACCAAAGCTACCGGACCTCCAAAACCCCAAGTGCCGAGTTTTAAGAAATAAGTTACAAGCTGAGCAAGAGAATATTTATGGGTCTGTTCCATCAGCTTTATTAAAATCCTATTCCAAATTGGAA
>DASVRX010000177.1:0-8418 GCA_036388375.1 Pedobacter sp.
AGTTGGTGTTACAGGCAAGTAGAATAGAGGTAAAACCTGCCAGTAGATAAGCCGTTTTCATGTCCGTTTTTGTTAAATGAATAATATTTGCTCCTAGTTAGTAACTAACTGCTTCTGTTTTAGTGGCGCAACCTTAAGGTGGCCCTTTTATTTCTTTTGACGTTGTCATTTCAAATCTCTTTTAAGCCGTTCGATTTTTAGCTGATTTGAATAACTATACCAGATTTAAAAGCATTACACCTGACATAACAATCATCAGACCATCTTCAATAATGGTTACTGTACTCATTGGAAGATTAAAAACCGACCCTAAACAGGCACATCTGATTTTCTTTTTATTGAGTACTGTTTGCAGCACACCAACAATGCTTATCGACATTACTATTAGCGTGGCAATATTCGTGATAAACGGATTGAACCTAACAAGGAAGGCTACACCCAACAAAAGTTCAACAAAGGCATATACATAGCCCCAGCCGGCCCATTTTTTTGCAATAATATCGTAGGTGGAATAGCTTTCGGCAAACCCTTTTAGGTCCAGCATTTTGAAGAAAGAAAAAACCAAAAAGAAAGCTGCCATGAAATTGTGCATCCAGTTTTGCAAATCGAAGCTGCTACTTACACCTTCTATTAGCAAGGTGATACCTGTAATGTAAGCTCCAATCACAAGAATAGGCTTGTATGTTTCGAACCACGAGGTTTGTTCTTCAGCTCCTGCTGAGTGGTGCATTCCGCCATCTGCTTCGGTTATCGTATAATTACCTGCTTTGTTCAAAGCAGCTTGTAACTCACTAACAGGAATATGTTTTTGCATCGAGATTTTTGCTTGTGGTGCGGTTAGCTGTACATCAGCTTCTGATACGTCTTCTAACAATAAAAGCTGGCTTTTTGCTTTTGCTACACAGTTGCCACAAGTCATTCCGGTAATATTATATGTATGTGTCATAACTTATTATTTTATGACACAAATTTACCTATACCTATGGGGCTAGGTGTTACACACTTATGGATTAGAGTTACATCATTTTTTGCTGCCTACATCATCCAGCGACTGGCGGCTTCGTACACCCATTTGTTTGAATTCGGAAGCGGTAAAGCCTGTAAGTTTCTTGAATTGATTAGAAAGGTGTGCAGTGCTGCTGTAACCTAACTCCATAGCAATTTGTGAAAGAGAAAGGTCGCCATACATTAAAAGCTCTTTCACTTTTTCAATCTTTTGATTCAGGATGTATTGCTGGATGGTAATTCCTTCAACTTCCGAAAACAGGTTGCTTAGGTAGGAATAATCGTGGTGCAGGTGTACTGAAATTAAATCACTGAAATTAATTTGGGGCTGTTCGTTCTTGTAATGAATGATTTCGATAATCAATGTTTTAATCTGTTCAATCAGCTTGCTTCGCTTATCATCAATCAATTCAAAGCCTACCGCCTTTAGTCCATCAGATAGTTTGTTCAGCTGTTCTTTGCCGACTTCCTTTTCTTCTATTACCACTTCACCCAAAGAAACGTTAAGCGGATGTAAGCCCAGCTTCTCCAATTCGGATGTTACAACCATCTTGCAGCGATGGCAGACCATGTTTTTTATATAAAGCTGCATCGGCTTGTGTTTATTAAAATCCCATAACATATCTGGATATTACGTCGAAATGGGGCATTTGTTTTTGATGCTAGATGTGTCGGCTACGGCCAGACCTCCGAACATGGCGACATGCAATGCCTTGGTTCGTTTATTATTTATTGAATTATCCTAAGATTGCTCGAGTTTGGCTTTTTAAAATAATTTTGCGTCTCTTCCGAGCTTCGATGTCTCAATCCCGAATTCGTCGCTGAACCAATCTTTTAGCACTTTCTCGATCTCTTGTTTACTAAAGGTATTTGAGTTTCTTCGTGATTTTAAATAGTTTTCCCTCGACATCTTTTCTGCTACCTGTCCAACGGTTTTAAGATCAAGCTCCCTGCCAGTTTTAGAAGCAACCCACAGGCCGATTGAAAAGACTACAAGTCCTAATAAACCTATTTCCCAATTAATGAAAAGTGCGACTATTGAAACAAGTATTATAATAGCCAGAGCTCCGCTCACCACATATTTTGAACGCAAAATATCAAGTTTTAAGCCAAGATGCTTCTCTAGTTGTCTTATTTGTGAAATCCTATTATGTCTCGGAAAGGCCACTTCCAATTCAGTTTCTGGCATAAGCTCTGATGCACGATAATTCAAGGCTACACCCATCGATTCCCGCAGTTTATAGAATGCTTGCTGAGTGGTGCAATCCCCCACGTCGTCCAATGGTATCTTGTTGGCAATATGGTCGCAAAGTTCGCCAAAGGTGGATAGGTGGGCTAGCTCCATACCTTCGAATCTTATATTGAAAGATTTCTCAACTTTTTTGAGAAGTTCTTCTATCTCTTCCGGGTCGACGTTAACAAGTTGAAAATCAGCATCAGTCATTTGTTCGATTTAAGAGAGAAAGTTACAAACTTTCTTTTATTGGCAAAGCTTAAGTGACCTCTGCTCCGCCAGCGCAGAAACTTAAGCTAGGAACAATAAACTTAAGCCAGTGAGGGGAGAGCAGGATTGGTGAGGCACCCGCAGGATTACGTTTATTCTTCGGCTATTGATTACTACATGGAAGAGAAAGGTTTTACAATGATTGATTTCGTGTGAGCGAGTCAGAGACTCTTTCTTATTTGATAATCCGTGGAGCCCTGCGGAGCTCTACGGACAGTGGGAAAAAAAAGCATACTAAGCAGTCGCATTTGCAATGCTTTCTGTGCTTAGACTTGTTCTCCACTGGCGGAGGCTCGCTGTGCAAGTTCTATGCTAGTTGAAAGTTTAGGGGAAGTAACTATCTTTAAATCATAATAGAAAAACAATGGCCTGAAGCTCTAGGAGTTGTTACCAAGGACACCGTTAATATCACGATGAAGGAATGGCTACAGAATAGTTGCAATTAAGTATGATCAATGAACGAAGAAGAAGTTAGAGCGAATTTACTGCTGCCATATTTAAATGATCTTAGTTTTAACCCATCAGAAATTCTAGTAGAATATTCATTTACCATCAGACTTGGAAAAACTAAACATTTTATCAAAGGGCGGTCAGATATTTTATGCAGAAGAAACGGGAAAAACCTTTTTATCATTAAATTAAAAAACGATTCAATCACCATTTCACAGGACGATATCGACCAAGGAATCTCATATGCAAGAGCTCTTAATGATAATATAGCCCCTTTTACGGTAATTACGAATGGGAAAACTACTAGGATTTTTGATTCGATCTCGAGAGCAGAGCTCACAGGCAAAAACGTATCTGAGCACTCAGATTTCTGGAAAAATGGTTGTACGTTATCAATTGATGAAGATTTACGAATAAGATATGAGGCTTTACAAAACTTCGTGTCCTTCTCTGATGAAAATTTAAAGCTATTCTGTAGGAATCAGGTTCAGGATAGAATGGGCACTATCATTGGCGGCATTGACGACCCGACATCGAAATTTGTAAAAGAACTTTACATACATAGGCAAGAGTTGCAAACTGCATTCACAAATTTTGCACATGGCGATGCATCAGTTTTCGGTATAGTAGGATCCGCAGGCGTCGGTAAAACGAACACTATCTGCTCTTTAGCATTGCAGAGCCTTGAAAATACATTTGTATTCTTCTACAACACAGCTCTCATTCACAGATCTATTTCAGAACATCTTGCCCAAGATTTAAATCTTGAATTTTCAGTCAAGACTGATGGTGACCTAATTTTTAAGAAGGTTAATGAATTAGCGAGGTTTCTCAATAAAGATGTTCTCCTGTTTATCGATGCTATTGATGAGTATGTAATCCCTAATATTTCTCAGGAATTAAGTGAGCTTGCACTTTCCGTCAGATACTTAGATCGTGTGAAGATTTGCATTACCAGTAAGTCTAATATTTGGAAAAACCTTTTAATAAAGAACGGAACGCCTACTCACTTATATGAGGAGTTGAATAAAACCCATGGTTTAAATGGAAAATTGGATAACTCGCCAGGATATTTATTAGAGGATTTCAACGATGAAGAACTTCAACAGATAATTGACTTATATAAAAACACTTTTGGATTCAGGGGTGAAATCTCTAAAAGATTGTTAAAAGAATTAAGAAATGGGTTCTTTCTAAGAATATTTAGCGAGGTATATCGAAACAAACAAATTCCAGATGAAATCAATGATAAATATCTGATAAAAGCTTATTTGAGTAAATCACTAGAAAATACGGATCTGAAGTTTCAGCGTGGTGTTAGATTTCTCTCACAAATTGGGAAAATATTAGTACAGCACGAGTATACCAGCTTGGATGCCCATTATGATAAGGGCATTGATACTGAAAAAATATATGAAAAACTAAATCTTTCATTAGACCAAGTCCTGCCTGAAGATTTATTTTCGAGAAACATTCTTACAAGAGCCAATGAGGATGATTCCTGCAATATCTCCTTTTATTATTCTAAGATTAGAGATTATGTTATTTGTTTTCATTCCTATAAGCTAGACAGCCTTTGCGATGATGATTTTTATGATGTAATCGACAGCTTTTATGAAAACTATATCGGCCAAAGTGCATTAAGTTTTATATACTAAATGCTAGTGAGTCCCATAAACAGGCCTTCATAAGGTTTAAAAAGGACAAAGCACTTTCTTATGTAACTAGTTATAATTCCTATCTAGAGGAGAATTTCAAAAATTTTAAAAAACAATTCGATCCTAAAACAGAGGGATCTATTGGTATGGTGCTACCAATAGATCTGTTAAATAGTGACTGGTATGCCCTTTTTCCTTTAAAAACCGAAGAATCGGAAATGATTCACTACCAAAATCTGGAGGGAGGATTTTTTGGGGCAAGTCATGAACAGATATACAAACTCGGTATTCAAACTTTGCATGGTGGACAATCTTCATTATTAGTTCCAGATCAAAGCAAGGTGATTCAGAAGAAAATCTTCAAGCAGCTGGCAGATATAATTAAAAAGGGTGGCTTGCAAGCTTACAACTCGGATATTTTACTTAGAGAGCAATTGGCTCTAATAGTATATTTTTATAACAAACAGTTGGGCTATAACTACCAAATTGATGATTTCTATATGCCGAGGTATGAATTGATATACCCTATTGATTTACACGATCTGCAAAATAGGGTATTTAGGTTTAGGGCTAAACATCATTACGAGAAGACTAACACTTCAGCAAGTATCATAAACCAGATGGTGGATAGTGCTGTCGAAAACGGAGTCGAAATTCCGACGTTGAATGTTGGCGGTGATTTCCCTCCATTTGAAGAGTTATTTAAAATTGTAAATATTCTTTTAAGTAGAGGCTATAATGTAATTGACCAGCACCATTTGCCACTGCCCGACAAATCACTTAGTGAAGCAAAGCAATTCTGTAAAGACAATAATTACCTATATAATCTTCCAGAAATCAGAAATGCACAATTCAGTGAGCAGCAGGCACGCTGTTATGTAGAAAATTTTGTAAAGCGTTTAGAGGAATGTTACAAAGAGTTTGTAGATTACCTCTTCCCAACATTAAAAACCAAATTCTCCTTTTATTGTTCACTGCCCCATGAATACTTTTTTTATATAAGGAAATCCGAAAGTCAATTAGCAGGGATGTTGGGTTATCGAAGTTCCTTAAATACCAAGACTAAGTTTAACTTTAAAGAGCTTGTTCCGATGGAAAAAGCATTCGAAGAAGATAAGATTACATCAGGTCGAGGATTTTCATTGGAAAGCTCAATTTATAGCGACTGTTATCCGACACTTAAAACCTTTGATGGATTAAACACATCAAAAATTGATGACTTCTGTATCTTAAGAAGCTGGATTTATGAATTGCTTAAAAGTGACATGAGAGACCTCTTAAGGGAGCATCGTGAGTATGTTTAACACCGAGAAACGCAAGTTGTCGCTATCAAGCACCCTTGCTGGCCCCATGCTGATGGGAGTGTGTCACTCGTGTCCACAATTCTTATATTCTATCACACCGGCAACCTCCCCCACAAAGTATCTGCCTTTCATCCTAAACCTGTATTCTATGGTATTTGCAAATAAAAGTTCAGTATTTCAGGCTGCAGCCAGTGCCATTTGATAAGGAACTCCCTTCCTAACCACTGCAAACACTCTGCTAATGAGCTTATTCTTGATTGCGTTCAGAATGCTTAAGAAACTTTTGCCTTCAGATTTTTTCCTCAAATAGTATTTCTTAAACTCATTGTCTGCTTTAATAACGTTTAGGCAGCACATAGTTAATAGTGTTTTGAGCTTCTTATTGGCCAGGTTGCTGATTCGGTTCCGACCTCTTATACTAGTACCTGAGGCATAGGGAAAAGGAGCGATTCCGCAATAACAGGCGAACTTCCGATGATCATCGAAAGCTGTGAAGTCCTGAGTATGAATAAGAATAAAGAAAGCCGTTTGCTTGCCTATACCATGTACTGAACACACCAGGTCAAACTTCTGTTTAAGTTCAGGATCCTCCAGAATAACCTCAGACAACTGCTCATCTACCTGTTTGATCTTACCTGCATAAAAAGCGATCATTTCATTACTCTCTTCAATACAGTAGGATGCATGTTCAGCGTCAAAGGCTTTAAGTTCTGAGACGGTGGTCTTGAAGGAAACCTGGTGTTGAATGAGCTGCTCCCGATGAGCCAGTAAATGCTTTAATCTGACCATGGTGGCAACAGGCTGCGTATACAGTCTTAACTGATGTTGTCTGGAAAAGGCATAGCAGGCAATCTCATAAGCATCTGCCTTATCCGATTTCCCTCGCTTGAGTCCAATGGAGCGTTTGATCTGCAGAGCATTCTCCACCCATAAACGACCCTCTTTTCCAATCATCCATCTGCAGATAGGAAGCACATACAGGCCAGTGTGTTCACAGCAGAAAAGAATCTTCTCAAACGGAGTATCAGTTAGTGTTCTGATCCACCTTTCCATCTTCTCAAAACCTGAAAAATCATTACTGAAGGTCTGATGCCGGTAATCCTGATGATTTTGACCTGAGAAGAAAGCTACATCAATTGTTAGTTTAGAAATGTCAATCCCTGCATAATGAGTGTAATTCATAACTTTGTCTTAAGTGAATAAAAGAAACCTTGTTGTTGAAATAAAGCCGAATCCCTTAATAGTCCTCCAGACTAAAATTCTATATGGTTCTTGTTCAACATAGTGAGGATGGTCTATTACAGGTTCTGGATCTCTAGTCCGGATTGCACGATAGTTCACCATCCTCACTAAGGTTTTTATCAAAATTATTTCTAATCTCAATTAATCCAAACCTAAGGGATTGCAGTGTATACCGGCCTTCGCGCTTAATGCCTGCAGGCGTATAAACGTAAAGCAGGGCCACAGCACCCACGAAGACCTCTACGTTCGTTTTCCAACTCTCCTCTGGTTCAATTCTTTTAGATCTGGTTTGTAACGCTCTCCTATGAAGTGAGCAAGCAACTAACAAAATCCTATCTTGTCGGTTTATTTCGTACACTTAAGAATAGCCGCTATTGATGCAATTGAACATCGGACAAGATTTACATAACACGGTACTCCATGCACCAATCGGAGTTTGCATTTTAAACGCTGATACACTTACTGCTGAAATTGTTAACGACAAGTTTATTGAAGTAGCTGGTAAACCTTACGAGGCTATATTTGGTCGGTTTTTTTGGGATGCCTTTGCAGAAACACGGCCTTATTATGAAGAGGCTCTGGCTAATGTGGTGACCACCGGTGAAGCCTATTATGCTGATGAAGTTGAATTAATGCTGATCAGGCACGGACAGGAAGAGATGATTTTCGTCACTTTTGTTTATGCACCGATAAAAGATAATGTTGGCAAAGTAATTAAAGTAGCTGTTTGGGTGCTTGAAAACACCAGGCAGGTAGTGGAACGGCAAAAGGAGGAAACTGCGAAAGTAGCGTTTGCAAAAGAACGCGACAGGCTTAAGAGTTTTTTTATGCAGGCACCTGCAGGTATTTGTATTCTAAGCGGCCCTCAATTGGTATACGAATTGGCCAACCCCGCTTATCAAGCGCTATTGCCTGGACGGAAAATATTAGGCAGACCAATCTTTGAAGCACTACCAGAGCTAGTGGGAACACCATTGCAAGAAATACTATTAAATGTATACCACAATGGCGAGCCGTATGACATGAATGAATTGTTAATTCCTGTGGCTGAATACGAAGGCGGACCGACAAAGGACCGCTATTTTACCTTCAATTACCAGCCTCGACGAGATGAACACAATAATGTGGATGGCGTACTGGCGATTGTGTTTGAAGTAACCAAGATGGTTAACGTACAACTGGAACTGCAAGAGGCAAGGGAACAAGCTGACCAGCAAAAAAGGGTATATGAAACAATCACCTCGGGCACACCAGA
>DASVRX010000178.1:0-4957 GCA_036388375.1 Pedobacter sp.
GATTGTACGGCAACTATTTCGCTTAAATCGGCTATGGTGTGATTTAATGAGTCGGCCGCTTTGTTTGTAACCTTTAAGATTAAATCCTTTTCACCTTCCGATTCTTCATTCGCATATAAATTCAGAGAGCTCTTAATATTAGCCGCATGGTTGCGCAGATTATGAGATACAATGTGAGTAAAATTCTTTAAGCGGTTGTTCTGGTCGTGTATAATATCCAACGTTTGCTGCAGTAGAATCTCTTTCTTTTTGCTTTCGTCGATATCCTGTAAAGTGCCTCGAATACCTGTAATATTGCCCCATTCATCAAAGACCGGATGACCTATAACTTTCACCCAGATCTCCCTGTTTTTAGCGGTAATCAGTTTTGCTTCCAGCGAATACGGTTTTCCATCTTTAATCGCCTGATGGTAATACTTTAACATCTCTTTGGCGGATTCGGGTGTGTAGGCGTTCATTGAATCACGGAAATCCACCTCAGTGTTTTCATCCATTTCGCGTATCCTGTACAGCTCTTTGGTATAAGATACTTTGTTTTCCGGAAGCGTAATCTCCCAGCCACCTACCTTAGTAATATAAGCTGTGCGCTCAAGAAGTAATTCGGATTCGATTAATTGCTTACTCTTTTTCTCTAGTTCATCTTCATATCTTTTTCTTGATGCATCTATCTTATTTAAAATGTCAGAGAAGTAATAAGCCAAAATGAAGGTAACAACCGCTGTGATCACTACATGTAGCGAGACTCCAAGTTCGGTATTATACAATTTTAAATCTTGCCCCCAAATACGCAATCCGCCCACGAAAATCTGTGTAATAATTAAAAGAGGTACAATCTTTCTGGCCAAAACCCCACCTAGTTTTTTTGACATTATGGGGCGCATATAACCCTCATTAGGATAGACGTATAACATCCCTGTAGTCACGAGCAAAATGCAGAAACTTGTGTTGAAAGACATTGGGCTCTGAAACTCATAGTGGATAGAACCGTATCTGAACAGATTCGCACCTAGATATACCGCGCTGATAGACATTGCAATTATCACGAAGCCCTGAAAAAGATATTCTTTTATTTTATTGTCGAACAATGCTACCAGAATAGCAGCACTCATAAATAAAAAGCTGATTGCCACACTCGGCCCCATATAATGATATCCAACAACCTGTGTAAACAATAAAGTATCGAAATTTAACCCCGTATTGTAATACACATCGGTTACCTTAGAAAGCGCTGCAGGAACGCTGATAAATAATACAATAGTGGTTATATAAGAAATTTGAGTTTGACTCCCTCTAACTACTCCGACAATCCAGCCTCCAAATAAAAAGAAAAGAGTTGCTGAAATGGGGTTGGTGCCAATATAGTTTGCCGCAGGTCCAGTCATGAGGTCGGGCATGAAGGCCCAGCCCGAGAGCACGGAAATTGAAATGATGATTATAGTAATCCCACATGCCAACGATACCCTTAAATTGGGTCGCGACGCATTAGTTCTTCTTTTTCTCATCAAAAGTGTGTACGTATAATAAGTTTTGGTGTTTCAATTTACTTACGAGACTTTTAATGGAATAGTTCCTTAAAAATAACATCAACTGTAAAAGAAACTTTGATTACAATTTACAATAATTTATTCCATTCCGGATGGCGCTTGAGATACAATAAAACATAAGAGCAGGACGGAACCATTTTTAGGTGATTTTCTTCCAGATATTGGAAAGTTTTTTCTACGAGGGCTGCGGCTACACCTTTACCCTCAAGTGATTCGGGTACTTCAGTATGGATCAGGTAAATGGTGTTTCCCTTTTTTTTGCAATCAATAAAACAGCGATGACCTTCTATGAAGAATTCGAAGCTTGCAGCTTCTTCATTGTAAATAAGGGGTATGTCTTCGTAATTCATTGCAGGAATTAATTGGTAAGGAAGCTTTAGTGACAAATTATACAGCATTTTCCATACCAAATTTATGGTCAGAAA
This sequence comes from Pedobacter sp., assembly GCA_036388375.1. Lineage (GTDB taxonomy): Bacteria > Bacteroidota > Bacteroidia > Sphingobacteriales > Sphingobacteriaceae > Paradesertivirga. Next base: position 1,970 of record DASVRX010000178.1, read on the forward strand.
TCCATAGTAGGGTTAGAGGAGTTCCTGACTTAACGCTCAATAGTTGGAGTCTAATCAATAGTCCTATACCAAATAGCAAATGGCAAGGGTTTGGCTAGCCGATTCAGAAGTTAGGCGATATTCCCGACCGTTTTATCTTGCCTGAAAATTTCGTGGCATTAAAAAACTCAAGTTTTACCTGGCGAAGAGTTTTGATAAATTCAAAAAGCTTACCCTCCAAATTGGTATGGAGTGCATTTAAATGAGGCTCATTATCAATATGAGTTTTATCCAGTAACCTGCTTAGTTGTTTTTGATGCTCAATGATACTGGCTTTGATTTGTTCTTTTCTACTTTCGAGCGATTTGAAATGATCTGATATGCTGGAAATAAGCAGCATATTCTGTTCCTCGACATGAGGCAAAAAATATCTGGTAATAAGAGATTGAAAATAAGTTATTTCCTGTTCGAAATAAGAAATGTCGGTTAACCAATGAGTTGTTAAAACATAAAGTTCTTCAACACTAAATTCATGCAGAAAACCGGCAGAGGATAAGATTTTTGATTCCATTGTCTTTACAGAGCTGTCTGGTGTACTTTTAAGCGGGTTTATTGGAAGAGCGTGTTCTTATTACGGAGGCTGTAGTTAAATAGTTATATCTAATTCAACGCAATTTATCCACAACCCTTATTGAACTGTGGTGGTACAATGTTCGAAAGAGAATCTGAATGAGCTCGATCAGTAAATCATAACAATGGTGCCTGCAATAATCAAGGCTGCGGCCACCGCGGTTTTTAAAGTTAGTTGCTCGCCAAGAAATAGAACAGCTAATAAAATGGCTAATGCTACACTCAGCTTATCTACGGCGGCCACTTTAGAAACCGGCCCCAACTGTAATGCCCGGAAGTAAAAAATCCATGATAAGCCTGTTGCGGCACCAGAAAGAAGTATGAACAAGAAATTCGTTCTCGAAAGCGTACTTAAGCTCGAATGCGCTCCTTTAAAGTAAACCATAACCCATGCTATAAATAATATAATCACCGTTCTTATCGCTGTTGCGAGATCCGAATCAACACCTCTGATTCCAATTTTTGCAAATATTGCTGTAAGCGCAGCGAAGAGGGCTGATAGAAGCGCATATATCCACCACATACTAATTGGGTTTTCGTAAATACAGGTAACTTAAAATTAATAAACAAAGTAAGCCCAAAAGGAAACCACCCAAAACATCGCTAAACCAATGTGCACCCAGATACACCCGTGAAAAAGGCACCGTTAATACCATCAATAAAGAGAAACCACCTATAACTAATCTTAAAGGTTTAGCAATGCTTTTAAGGTAATACATCAGTACTGCTAAAAATCCAAAAAATAACACATAGAAAAGTACATGGCCGCTCGGAAAGCTTTGGTTTTTTGCTTTTTCAATAATTCTAACAACATTTTCGGTTGGCCTGGGCCTATCGACAAGAATTTTTAAAGTCGCGCTTACCAGTCCGGAAATCAGTGTAAAACAGATATATAAAGCCTCTTTTTTGTAATTGAAGATTAGAAATATAAATGCTGTTATCAATACCATTACCATGGAATACGGAAAAACTCCTACATAGCTAATTCCCTTCATTAATAGATCCAGTGCAGGCATTTGATGTTCCTGAATTTCAGCTGAGAAATTCTGGTCAATACCAGAATTGGGGAATAGAAATACAAGTGTAGTTAATAGAATAAACCCTGCCAGTAAAGCTCCCAGTACATAAAGAAGAATACGTTTTCGATTCAAACTCATCAATCTAACAGGTTTTCAACGATAAGTAAGTATTAATAAGCACCAGCATATACTTCAATACCTAACTAATAATTGTAGTTTAGCCTAACGGAATATAATCAATGGTAACTCCATTACTTGCCATTTGTTTATAGCTCTTTACCTACAAACATGCACTTTAAGGTACAAACACTCACAGGCTTAAGTCGTTAAATGTGTTTATGGCTCTCTACTTATGATAAGATCGCTAATATTTTTACTGTTTATTTTCTCTATAAAAGCTACAGCTCAAAGTCAATTTAATGATGACAGCATTGTTGTAGCCATCCGTCCTGCGTATAATAATGTATCAGCCAGGCACATAAAGCTATTTGGACAAAACTACAGGCAAGAATGGGCAGCTCCTACTAAACTTCCGGTAATAAGAATTTCTAAAGCTAGTGGTGGGATGAAACCTGTAAAACTTGGCGGCGGCAATCAATCTCGCTCATTACGGCTACTTGATACTGCCGGCAACGAATGGGTTTTACGCACGGTTGAAAAGTTTGCAGAAGCCTTAGCTCCTAAAATAATCCATGGTTCAATGTTAGAAGAATGGGTGGATGATAACTTTTCTGCGCAACACCCTTTTTCAGCTTTAATAGTGCCTGTGTTGGCAAAAGCTGTGAAAGTTCCGCATAGCGATCCTATGATAGGATATGTCGCAGATGATGAAGCTTTAGGGGAATACGAAAAAGATTTTGCAGGCATGGTTTGCCTCTTAGAAAGGCGTGAACCGTATGGCTCTTCAGAAAATACCCTTGAGATGCTAAGTAATCTCGATTCTAATAGTAATAGCACAGTAGATACCCGTACATTCTTTAGAGCCAGACTTTTAGATCTACTCATTGCCGATTGGGGAAGACACGAAGACCAGTGGCGTTGGGTGCCTGTTAGCAATGGAGAATCAAAAAATTACCTGGTGGTTCCAAGAGATCGGGATCAGGCGCTTTATGTTAATGAGGGTGCATTGCCAAAAAAAGTTTCAGGTACAAGCCTTTTATCTTTCCTTGAAGGATTTAATCCCGAAATCAAAAACGTGAACGCATTTTACATCAATGGAAGGAGACTTAATCAGCAGTTTCTTAACCAATACACTTACGAGGACTGGATGGAAGCTACACGCCAATTCGTATCGGCTTTGCCGGATGAAATCTTGATGAATGCCGTTAGTAAATTGCCTGGCTCAGCTCTCCATCTGAGA
>DASVRX010000179.1:0-3034 GCA_036388375.1 Pedobacter sp.
TGTGGTAGGTAAAATCCGGAATTCATTTAAACCGCTTAAGCTTAAAGTCGGCCATGCCGGAACATTAGATCCGCTGGCTACAGGTTTACTCATCATCTGCACCGGAAAACTCACAAAAAAGATAGACGAATTTCAGGCTCAGGAAAAGGAATATACAGGAACAATGACGCTTGGCGCGACAACCCCTTCCTATGATCTGGAAACAGAAGTCGACGAGACGTTCAATATCTCTGCTATAACCGAAGAACAAATTCTAGAAAATTGCAAAAAATTCATAGGCGAACTAGAGCAGTTTCCGCCAATTCATTCTGCTGTTAAACAGGATGGGGAAAGGTTATATTTAAAAGCACGCCGTGGTGAAACAGTGGAATTAAAATCGCGGAAGGTAAGCATCTCTGAATTTGAAATAACACGAATTGAATTACCAGAAATAGATTTCAGGGTTGTTTGCAGTAAAGGCACTTACATTCGGTCGCTGGTGCACGATTTTGGAAAACTCCTGAATAATGGTGCTTATCTCAATAAATTAAGAAGAACCCGCAGTGGTGATTTCCATGTTGATGATGCTTACGAGGTGATGGAGCTGGTAAATCATGTTCGAAGTTTAAAACAAACAATACAGCCATCAGGTGAGTCTGCTACTGTACAAAACAACAATGAAGGTTTATAACCACCTGGACGAATTCAATAAAATCAATAATGCCGTAGTCACTATCGGCACGTTTGATGGCGTTCATGTTGGGCACCGAAAAATCATATCGCGGTTAACCGAAGTTGCGAAGCAAACGAATGGCGAAAGTGTTATTCTTACCTTTTTTCCGCATCCGCGGATGATTATTAATCCGGAAGATGTAAATCTTAAGTTGATCACTACCATTAACGAGAAAGCAAAGCTGCTGGAGCAGCTTGGAGTAGATCATTTAATTATTACACCGTTTACACGGGATTTCTCCAACCTTAGTGCCGAAACTTATATTCAAAAAGTCCTGGTTGAGACAATAGGCACCAAAAAAATTATCATAGGATACGATCATCACTTTGGAAAAGACCGCGAAGGAAACCTCGATCAGCTACAGCAATTTGCGCCCTTTTATGGATATGAAGTAGAAGAAATCCCTGAACAAGATATTCACGATATTGCTGTGAGCTCCACTCAAGTGCGCCAAGCGCTAAAAAAAGGCAACGTACAAACAGCGAACGATTTTTTAGGCTATTCTTTTAGCCTTTTCGGACAAGTAATTAAGGGGGATCAAATTGGGCGGACATTAGGCTTTCCAACCGCAAACCTGTTGATCGAAGAAGCCTATAAATTGATACCCTGCGATGGCATCTATGCGGTGAGAATTAAGCTTCATTCCGATTCTCAAATCTCAAATCTCAAATCTCAAGTCTATAAAGGGATGGCTTACATCGGTAATCGTCCAACCATCAATGGCATGTCAAGGAATATTGAAGTAAATATTTTTGACTTTAATCAGGATATTTATCGCCAGTACCTTACTATGGAATTTATCCATTTCATTCGAAATGATATTCGATTCACTAATATTGAAGATCTTAAAATTCAAATCACGAAAGACAAACAAGCTGCATTATCTTTGTTATCTTCATAACCTTGTACGATAGCTCATCTACGTGAGAAAATTAAACCTGGACAAAGAACAAGCGGATTTCTTAAGTGACACCATTAAGCACTGGGAGTCAGAGGGGATGCTTCCGCCTGAGACCGCTCAACAGCTTCGCGATTCTTATAATGTAAAGCAGTTTGACTGGCGCCGCCTTGCCCAATATTCATTTTGGATTGCATTAGCCTGCGGGCTAATCGCATTCGCTTCCCTGGTTATTGATGATGACGTAATTAATCTTCTTAAAAAAATCTCTGACGCTCCAGATATCGCTATAAGCTTAATTTCCGCAGCATTAGCCGCCTGGCTATATTATCGTGGTCAAAAAAGCAAGCAAAATTCTCCCGAAAAGCTGTTCAGTAATGAAGCAACAATATTTATTGCCGTGCTTTTTACCGCAAGTTCTATAGCATTTCTTGGCAAGGCATTTGACAATGGCTCCGGACACTTTTCAATACTATTTTTAATATCAGTATTTGTTTACGGATTGTTGGCGCTTAAATTCAAATCTCAATTGATTTGGGCCTTTGCCTTAATATCTTTAGGAAGCTGGTTTGGTACCGAAACAGGCTATCAAACCGCTTGGAGAGATTACTTTTTGAAGATGAATTACCCACTGAGATTTGTGTTTTTCGGCGCTTTTCTAACCTTCGCAGGCTTTTATCTTCACAGGATTAAACGCTTAGAAATATTTAGAACAGCTACCTATGTAATTGGCTTACTTTATCTTTTCTGCTCCTTATGGCTGCTATCTATATTTGGAAATTTCGGGAATCTCGAAGATTGGTTTACGATTAAGCAAACAGAAATTTTCTATTACGGAATCATTTCTGCGCTTATCGCGATAGCCTTCATTATTTACGGCCTAAAGAAAAAAGATGAAATAGCCAGGGAATTCGGAATCACCTTCCTGCTTATCAATATCTACACCAAGTACTTCGAGTATTTTTGGGACAAAACTGATAAAGCAATCTTTTTCGGATTGTTAGCTATTTCGTTCTGGCTTATTGGCCGAAAGGCAGAGAAAATATGGAACCTGGAACTATTTAGCCAAAAAGGATTGCATACTAAAAAGCCAGCCGAAACAAATTAGGCCTGCGGCTTAATCTCCAGCGAATAAGTAATCTCTACTCCACCTGCAGCCAGCATGTCATGTACCGAGCAATATTTTTTCACAGCAAGCTCCGCGGCTTTTTCTGCCTTTTCGGCATCTAACGTGCCGGTTATATGAAAAGTCATATGGATTTTGGTAAAGACAGCAGGCACCGCATCAGTACGGTCACCTTCTACGGTAACAGATACATCCGCAATTTCCTGACGCTGCTTTTTCAGAATAGAAATCAAGTCAAAGGAACTGCAAGAGCCAAGAGCCATTAACACCAGTTCCATTGGTCGAACACCTAATCCTT
>DASVRX010000180.1:0-2898 GCA_036388375.1 Pedobacter sp.
TATAAAATGCGCATCAAAGCCAAGGCACTAATCCATGGCGATGAATTTGAAAGGCGTATTATGGCCATAAGAGCTGAAACGGAAAACAGGTAACACCCAAGGGATTACCTCCTATGGATCGGGATGACGAAGCGCCTTCCCCTCAAGTGAAATTGACACCCTCTGTTTTAAACTGACTTATCCTTTGAGAGATTATCTAGTGCTAAGCTAGTTTGTGTCACGCTATTCATAATTGCTGGCCGAAACTTGTTCAGCAATCGATTAAATTTTACTTGCGAGATAAGGAGTGCCTGTGAAAGGCCAAATCCACCCCTCATTCGTCAGAAAAACCATAAAATTCAGTTAAATTTTTTTAGATTTATTTGTTTTCAACTCGTTGAAAATCAAATGAATAACTTTTAAATAAGCCATAAATTTTTAAATAATTTTTAAACTAATAGCTATTGCAGATTCAGGGGGAGAAATTTGTGTTATTGTATTAAACCAATAAACGAAAACCGGGCTTCAGCATTAATGGTGAAGAGCCAAAAATTAACCAATTAATAAGATGATCTGCAACGATGGATGCGCAACCATCAGTTACCAGATTCTATTAGAAACCAAAAATAATTTGAACATGAAAAAAGATTACACACTAAAACGCTATGTTCTGGTTTGTGCCATGTTAATGCTTTCGATCATTACGTATGCACAAACAGGAAGTATAACAGGAAAGGTCTCCGATGAAAAAAATGAGACTTTACCCGGAGCTTCTATCGCTATAAAGGAACTTGCCAAAGCCACTACGACCGATGCTGAAGGAAACTTCAAAATTGGCGGAATTCCGAACGGAGAGTATACGGTAGCAGTATCTTTTATCGGCTACCAGGTATCGCAACGAAAGGTAAAAATAGCGGGCGATACTCAAGCTAACTTCCAGCTTCAACCAAGTTCAAACGCTCTTAATGAGGTGGTTGTAATTGGTTATGGAACTCAGAGAAAGAGGGATTTAACTGGCTCCGTAACAGCGGTAACTGCCGAAGACTTTAACAAGGGAACCGTGTCAAGCCCTGAACAGCTAATTACCGGTAAAGTTGCAGGGGTATCGATCACTACCAATGGCGGAGCGCCAGGAGCGGGTAGTACGATTCGTATCCGTGGCGGAGCATCGTTGAACGCCAGCAACGATCCGCTGATTGTAATCGATGGTGTCCCCCTAAGCAACAGTACAATCGCCGGCTCGCCGAACGCCTTGAGCTTGATTAATCCAAATGACATTGCTTCAATGAACATTTTGAAAGATGCATCAGCAACGGCTATTTATGGATCAAGGGCATCGAACGGTGTTATCTTAATTACTACCAAAAAAGGGACCAGTGGAAAACCCGTACTAAGCTTTAGTAGCCAGAATTCAATTTCAACGCTTCCCAATCAGGTGGATGTTTTATCAGCCGATCAGTTTAGAACTTTTGTAAATGAAAGTAGCACTGCAACCCCTCAGCTAAAAGCATTATTAGGCACAGCAAATACCAACTGGCAGGATGAAATTTACCAGACTGCTACCAATACAGATAATAACTTGAGTTTCTCTGGAACTACTAAAAAGGTCCCGTACCGTTTTTCACTTGGATACTTGGATCAACAAGGAGTACTGAAAACAGGTTCACTGAACCGTACATCAGGTGCGATTAATTTAACACCTAGGTTACTCAAGAACAGATTAAAAGTGGACTTGAGCCTTAAGGGATCTTTAAGTAATAGCCGCTTTGCTGACGAAGGAGCGATCGGAAGCGCAGTAACCTTCGATCCTACTAAACCGGTTTATGATGAAGCAAACACCAAATTTGGTGGCTACTATCAGTGGATGGATGGCGCAAAACCTAAACAACTGGCACCAAGAAACCCGCTTGCTTTATTAGATCAAAAAGAAAACAATGGGAAAGCCAGAAGAAGCATTGGCAATGTTCAGTTGGATTACAGCCTCCCCTTCTTGCCCGAACTACATGCAAATCTAAATCTTGGTTACGATATCTCACACGGCACGGGAACTATTTTTGTCCCTGAAAATGCAGCAGCAAGATTTGAACGTGCTACTGATAAAGTTGATAATACAATAAAGTACAGCGGGGAAAATAATACGTATGAGGAAAGACAGGATAACAAGCTTGTAGAATTTTACCTGAACTATGTTAAAGATATCAAGGCTATAAGTGGTCGCCTGGATGTGGTTGCAGGGTATGCCTATCAGGATTTCAAAACGAAAAAATTCAATTTTCCTGACTACGCCGCAAATGGCGCGCTTATTACAACACCTAACTTTGCGTTCGACATTCCTCAAAACCGATTACTGTCGTATTACGGAAGATTAAACTACGCCTTTAAAAATAAATACCTTTTTACAGCAACAGTTCGTACCGATGGTTCTTCCCGCTTTAATCCGGAAAAACGCTTTGCCACTTTTCCGTCTGTAGCACTTGCCTGGAAGATTAAAGAAGAGTCATTTCTTGCAACCTCAAATGTTGTTTCAGATTTGAAGTTGCGTCTTGGTTATGGATTAACCGGACAACAAGAAGGTATCGACAACTATAGCTACATTTCCTATTATAATCTTAGTGATAGTAAGGCCCTTTATCAACTCGGGGATACATTTTATAACATGTACAGGCCGGGTGGGTACTACGGTCCTAGAAGATGGGAACAAACAGCGACTTCTAATATTGGATTAGATTACGGATTACTAAACAATAGAATTACCGGTAGTCTGGATTATTATTTTAAAAAGACAGCATACTTATTAAACGAAATCAATCAGCCTGCAGGTACAAATTTTTCGAATAGAATTGTAGCCAATGTAGGTAATATGGAAAACCAGGGACTTGAGTTTGCAATCAACACCGAAGCTATAAAAAGCAAATCATT
>DASVRX010000181.1:0-6275 GCA_036388375.1 Pedobacter sp.
CTGGGTTACAGATTCTGACAGACTAATACTATAAATGATTATAAAGCAAAACAATATTAGGTATCCCGCAATGTTTCTCATCAAAATTTGAAATATATAAACGAGTTGTTATTGAAGATTCCGAACAAATAGCATAATGCCATTAGAATAGTAAAGACGATTAAAAAGGTGGAGCGATTAGGTGTCGGAATCTCGGAAAGGTATTTTTCTTTAGCGAGCAGCACAATTATCAAGAAAAAGCAAAAGGTTATTTCCGCATAGCTCATCACATCAGTAAAACCGATTGTGGGTGAAAAATTGGTTAACTTACTTATAATAACTTTAACAGTAGCTAAGTTGGGTGCTCGAAAGAATATCCATGCGAAATCTACCAGGAGAAATGTAATTATAACTTGCAGCAGTTTCCAAAATGGTGTATTCCTTAGTTTATAATTAGTTCTTTCTAATAGACTATTTTTCAATTTCCCAATAATTAGATAGAATCCGTGCAGAGCACCCCAAATAACAAAGTTCCAGCTTGCGCCATGCCATAAACCGCTGATTAGAAAGACAACAAAAATATTTATTAGAGTGCGGTGATATGTTCCTCTATTACCTCCCAACGGAATGTATAAATAATCTCTGAACCATGTGGAGAGTGATATGTGCCATCTGCTCCAAAATTCTGCTAGGGACTTCGAAAGATAAGGCATTTTAAAATTGTCCATAAGTTTGAAGCCCATTACTCGTGCGGCGCCAATACCTATGTCAGAATAACCTGAAAAATCACAATAAATTTGAAAAGCATAAAATACATTCGCAAGTATTACAGTATAAACATTTTGGTCACTTGGGTTTTCGTAGGCATAATCTACCAATAGTGCAAGTCGATCAGCAATAACAACTTTTTTAAACATTCCCCAAGCCATTTGGACAAGACCGCTTTTCAGGTCTTCAAAATTGTAAATGTGTTTTCTATGGAATTGGTGAAGAACATTTTGAGGCCTCTCAATGGGACCTGCCACTAATTGTGGGTAAAACATAACATATAAGGCATAGATCCCAAAGTGCGTTTCTGCACGCTGATTCCCTCTGTAAACCTCTATAATATAACTCATCGCCTGAAAAGTATGAAACGATAACCCTATGGGTAATGCAATGCTCAGAAATGGGAGCGCTGTGTTATAATTGAATTGATTTAAAGTTCTCTCGATGTTCTGGAGGAAGAAATTATAATATTTAAATATTCCAAGGACAGTGATATTGGCTGCCAGACTAAGAATGAAGAAAGTTTTTTTAAATATCGGTCTACTGGTTTTTTCCAGTTGAATACCTGCTAAGAAATCAATTAATATTGTAAACCCTAATATTAAGATATAAACTGGCACAAAAGTCATGTAGAAGTAACAACTTGCCACCAGTAATAAAAGCCATCTAAACTTATGTGGCAACTTCCAGAATAATATTGTTGTAATAACAAAGAAGAAGACAAACTGTAAAGTGTTAAACAGCATATAACGTTACCCAGACCACGTTTTCGAGTATGTTCCTCGCAAATATAGATTTTCTTTTAAACTATTTTAAAATGGCTTCAAACCGATAGGGTAATGTTCATCTACATCATGCCTTGCTTAACCTTTCATTTTAATATAATTTTATATTGAGCTACCCAGCTCTATTATAAGATTTACATTCTATTTGCCCAACCTATATCCTAAACCGCCTTTCTTAGTTATTTAAAAGTTTTCTCATTAATACATTTAGTCCACGAATTATGGATGAAGCTAGTAGCTAGCGGCAGTGATGTGTCTTTCGGATTGCATCTCTTTCATTCTGGAATCATAATGAATCCAGGGGTCTTTTAATTATGATTCTAAAATGAGATAGAAAGCCAGAGGGAAAGAGTCTAAAATTTCATTTTCCTCGATGCCGTTAATGCCATTTGTTAAAAACGCACCAGGAAGAGAACCTTAATATCGTGCCTTAATAAAAGACAATTTGATCATTTGTGACTAAAACCAGGAATTTTTATAAGGGTAAAGTAAACCAAAATGTTGATCCTTCACCCAGAGTGCTGTCTACCCCCATTTTTCCTCCATGCTTTTCAATGATTTCATTCGAAATATATAATCCTAGTCCGAGCCCTGATATTTGGTGACCGGAAGAGTCGACCCGGTAATATCGCTGAAATAAGTAAATTAATTTGTCTTCGGGTATCCCGGGTCCAAAGTCCTTTACCGATACTTTTGCAAAGTTGTCCAGTCTTTCGATCGTTATAATGATATCACCTGATTTTGGAGCATATTTGACCGCATTATTTACCAGGTTAACAATCACCTGATCGATTCTGTGCATATCAGCAAACACTTGTAAAGCCAGGTCGCCTTGAACGGTAAGTTCGTGAGTGCCCTCCAACCGAACGTGTTGACAACAATCATTCATTACTTTAGAAAGAGCAAAATGCTCTTTGTTAAAGTTTAACTGACCCTCATTGAGCTTGCTTACATTTAATAAGTCTTCAACCAGGTAAGCAAGCTTGTTTACGCTTATCCCCGATTGGGTGATCAACTTTTCTAGTTTATTGTTGGGTTCTTTGGAAGTTAATCTCTCCATCAATTGGATAGATGCCTTAAGAGAAGTTAGAGGAGTTTTAAGCTCGTGGCTGGCTATTCCAATAAAGTCGTCTTTTTTCTGTTGAGCCAAAACCTGCTCTGTTACGTCACTAGCCACCGCCATAATCGCATTAACCACGCCGTTTGAATCCCTGAGTGGTGCGTAGACAAAATTAAGATATATCCTTTCAACCTTCCCGTTTCTTGGGAGGTCAGCCGGCCGATCATAAGCAGTAAAGGCTTTGCCGCTATGATAAACTTCTCGAAGAAGTTCCTCAAATCCCTGTCCTCTTGCCTCGGGTAATCCCTCAAATAAAGGTTTACCTATTACCTTAGCCGTAGTTCCCCAAATCTCTAAAACCTTTTCATTAGCAATCTCCACCGCAAAGTCTTCGCCTTTAAGAATACAAATGGCCACAGGAGCCTGCATAATCATCGAATGCAAATTGTTCTGACTAATCTCAAGTGCACGCTTAGCCTCCACCAACTCAGTCACATCAGTCGCAGTACATAATACAGCCCAAATGGTTCTATCATCCCTTTCTAGGGGTTGATAGCTGAATTTATAATAGTGAGTTTGAACGTCTCCACCGAAGGGCAAGTCAAATCGATCATGTTCTGCATGATAGGGGATACCCGTTGCGTACACTTTTTTTAAGAGTTCGGGATATGGTTGATTTACAACCTCCGGCAGAGCTTCAACAAAAGGTTTTCCAATAACAGAGGCATCTTTCCCCCAGGCTTTTAACGTTGCGTCGTTAGCATAAATAACTTCGAATTCCGGCCCGGCACATACATAAATAGGACTAGGTGATGAATTGAATATGGTTAAAAGATGTCGATCTAAAGGGGATTTGTGATTTTCCAATATAAAGTAGTTGCAAAATGAGGGAACATAACATTTGAGTTAATGTTTGGCGGGAGTTACATCTGCTTGCAAGCATGGCCAGTTCATGACCGCATTGATTCTGTTATTCAAAATAAAGTGGCAACGTAAAGTAAAATAATGAGCCTTTTCCTTCATCAGAATTGAAATTAATCGTGCCACCCTGCATTTTGATCATTTCAGAAGATAAATAGAGCCCCAGACCGAAACCCGGAATTTTAGATTTTTTTACTGTTTCCGCTCTCCCGAAGCGTTGGAAAATTAATGTCAAATCCGAGTTTGCAATTCCTATTCCGAAGTCTTGTACGCAAACCGTTGCTGACGACTCATTAGTCTTGATATCTACAATTACTTCTTTGGCATTAGGGGAGTACTTTATCGCATTTGTTAATAGATTGGTAATGACTGCACCGACTTGGGTTTTATCGGCATTTACTAATGCGTCTGCTTTTTCTCTGATAATGATATTATGAGAAGATATAGCCGTGTTTAAATCGTCGACTATATCAGACACCAGACTGCAAAGATTGAATATTTCAAAATTTAAAGCAGTAGTTCCGGTTGTGATCTTAGAAGTATTTAAAAGTGCATTCAACAAAGTCGTCATTTTACCGGTTTGTTCATTCACTTTATTCACAGCCATCCTTACCAAAGGACTTGCTTCTTGTAATTCTCTGTCCAAAATTTGACCATAAGCTTTAATAATGGATAGCGGCGTTTTTACTTCATGGCTGGCAACAGAAATGAAAGTGTCTTTTTCATCTATGACATTACGCATATGTGTTAAGTCCTCAAACTCAAGCATGAACAATAAATTTGGTGCTTGATAAATTCTTCGCGCTTTAACGCTAAGATTCTTGGTCCCTCGCTTTGGGTCAACGTATTCTACCTCAAAGCTTCCATGGAAATCCTGATTCTTCAGAATGGTGTCTAAGCGGCTACGCACCTGATCTACGTTCAACCCGCCATCAATAATTTGATAGAAATGCTTCCCAAGAATATGCTCCCTGTCAAGGCTGAATAAATTTATAAATGAGGAAGTAGCAGTAATTACTTCCAGGTTGGAACTTAAGATTATAATTGGTTCATCTGAACTAGAAACAATGATTGACGCCAGGGCTTTCTCTTCATTCAAATTTGTTTCGGCCTGGTGCTGCTCCGAGATGTTGCGCATGGTTTTAGTGAAGCCTACATGTTCATTCTTTTCATTGAGCAATGGAAAAACCAGGCCGCTACCCCAAAACTTTATACCGCCTTTTTTAAAATGGAAGCGTTCGTTGATCGCCATTCCTTCACGTACAGCTGTTGCCATTTCAGTAGCTGGGACGTTCTGCTGAATGTCTTCAGCAGGGTATAGAATATCCGAACTTTGACCAATAATCTCCTCGGGGGTGTAGAAGAGAACATTTTTTGCTCCCTCATTCCATGAGGTCACAATTCGTTCCATATCAGTCGTATAGATAGCAAAGTCTGTTAGGCTATCGATTACACGCTTATAGAAATCTTCTTTTTTTTCTACACTTTCCACAAAAGACGAACGCTATAAATGTTCGTTGGTTTTAAGATTCTCTTGGCAATATTTTTTAATGAGTTTACGAAGAAGGGCCTGAGTTTTATTTCCTCTAAACCAGCTAAAAATAAGCACGTTATTGGACCCATGGATAAAGTTGAATGTAAAACAAGCCTGACTGGATGGTCAGACTTTTAATCATTAATTTAAAAAGAACGAATGAGTACCTAAGACTTAAGAAAATAGCCAATATCAAGAGTGATTGAATCTATGTGCAATATTGTGAGAGGCCTTTTGAAGGCATTGGAAAATCTTTCCTGATTTCCTCAAGTCGAACAAAAATCTATTAAAGTTTGATTGCTACAAGTATTGAAACCCGCAACCAAAAGTCAAAACGTCGGTTTGCCTTTTATCATTTTGGGTATAAATACCAGGGAACAAGCTAACTACTTATATGAACAGCACCGTTCCCATTTAATACCTGATTGTGTATCTTTTAAATCAGGAATGGTTAATAAAAGTTATAGAAGCTTAGTTTTTCTTTATGACTCCGATTCCTGCAATCGGCCTTCTTGATAGTACTATCTCCTTATTAAGGGAAGGCTACCCGTTTATTATGAACCGCTGCCGTAAGTTGAACTCGGAAATATTTCAAATCCGGATATTAAGCCAAAAGGTTGTTTGTATGAGCGGTGAAGACGCCGCCCGTGTGTTTTACGATCCCTCGAGGTTTGTTCGAAGGGGCGCAATACCAAAGCGTGCCCAACGAACTTTACTGGGCGAAAACGGGATACAAACTTTAGACGCAAATGCTCACCAACATCGCAAGCAGCTATTCATGTCTCTGATGAACCCCTCTCTTTTTAAAAAACTTACTGAGTTAACAGAGCAGGAATGGAAGATACAGATTTTCAGATGGAAGGGAAAAAATAGTGTAACGCTCTTCGACGAAGCCCAGGAATTATTATGTCGCGTTGCGTGCTATTGGACCGGGGTGCCTTTTAAGGAAGAAGAATTGCGTCAGAGAGCAAAAGATTTCGGGACAATGGTTGATGCATTTGGCGCTGTTGGTCCGAGGCATTGGCAAGGAAAACAAGCACGGGCTCGTGCCGAAAAGTGGATTAGTTCTATAGTAGAAGAAGTGAGGAGCGGAAAGCTGAAGCCAGATGCAGAAAGTCCGCTTTCGGCTATTTCATTTCATAAGGATCATCAGGGTAATCTCTTAGACTTACATATGGCCACAGTTGAGGTAATCAATCTGTTAAGACCGATAGTTGCGATTGCTACA
>DASVRX010000182.1:0-11133 GCA_036388375.1 Pedobacter sp.
CCAGTATTGATACCACTTATCTTCCGTTTCTTTAGGATTATATTTTGTTGAGATACTCATAAGTTGCTTTGTGCAATGGGATGGCAAAAATAAGTTTTTACTTTTTGTATTCGGGCACATCGCCTAATTTTCAACGCCAAAAACAATAATTGAAAGCTGCAGCAGTTATTTACCTTATATCGCTTACCTAATGAAAACGCTCTTCAGTGTCAAAACAGCCGATTTACTTTTTAAGGTTCTTTACGTAGACCGGATTGTGAAGTGGTTTAATAAATAGCCAGAGTTGTAAGTAAGGGCAATTCATGAATTGCCCCAACGCAGGTGAAAAGTAAAGGGCAATTCATGAATTGCCCCAACAAAATCGTAAATTCGCGCTGTGATAGCGATCAACAACCTTACTTTCGAGATTGGTGCAAGAGCATTGTACGACGAAGCAAACTGGCACATTAAACCAGGAGAAAAAATTGGCTTAATTGGAGCCAACGGCACCGGAAAAACCACCCTTTTAAAAATTATTGTAGGTACATACAGCCCAACCAGCGGAAGTATTTCCATGGCAAAAGATTTGAAGATAGGCTACCTTAATCAGGATCTTCTTTCTTATCAAACCGATAAAAGCATTTTACATGTGGCCATGGAAGCGTTTGAACGCCAAAACGAGCTACACACCGAAATTGAAATCCTTCTTAACAAACTGGAAACAGATTATTCTGAAGATGTGCTTCACAAACTTAGCGATAAACAGCATGAATTTGAAGCGCTCGACGGATACAACATCGAATTTAAAGCCCATGAAATATTAGCGGGTTTAGGTTTTAGCGAACTTGACCAGAAACGGAACCTTATGGAGTTTTCCGGAGGATGGCGCATGCGGGTAATGCTTGCAAAAATCCTGCTTCAAACACCAGACATTTTGTTACTGGATGAGCCTACCAACCACCTGGATTTACCATCCATTAAGTGGCTTGAAACCTATCTTCAGGCCTTTGAAGGCGCTATTGTAATCGTTTCGCACGATAGATATTTCCTCGACAGGGTTGTTAAAAAGATTGTTGAATCCCGTAAAGGAAAACTAATACCTTACGCCGGAAATTACAGCTTTTATTTAGAAGAGAAATCGTTACGCGAAGAGATTCAAAGCGGACAGTATAAAAACCAACAGGCAAAAATTAAGCAGGAAGAGCGTTTAATTGAGCGCTTTCGCGCGAAAGCTAGTAAAGCTAAAATGGCGCAATCGCGCATTAAGGCGCTCGAAAAAATGGAGCGTGTTGATGATGTGGACGATGATAATCCGTCTGTCAACTTCAGTTTCAAATTTAGTAAGCAGTCGGGCAGGCATGTTATTCGCATGGAGCATGTCAATAAATCGTATCCGGATTTACAGATATTAAGCGATGCTCATGCCATTATCGAAAAAGGCGATAAGATTGCTTTGATTGGAGCGAATGGCAAAGGTAAGTCTACCCTTCTGAGAATTATTGCGAATGCCGATAAAGCCTATACGGGGATGTGCGAAACGGGACATAATGTAACAACTACGTTTTTCGCGCAGCATCAGTTGGAATCCCTGCACCTTGAAAACGAAATACTAAGAGAGCTTCAAGCTTTCGCACCAAAACATACCGAAACAGAATTGCGATCTATTTTAGGCTGTTTTCTTTTTACTGGAGATGATGCATTTAAGAAGATTAAAGTCCTTTCAGGAGGTGAAAAATCGCGTGTTGCTTTGGCTAAAGCGCTTACCGCCGATGCAAATTTCCTGATTCTGGATGAGCCGACTAACCACCTTGATATACAGTCTGTTAATATCCTTATACAAGCTTTACAGCAATACGAAGGCACTCTAATAGCTGTTTCGCACGACAGGTATTTTCTGGATAACGTTGCCAACAAAATCTGGTACATCGAAAATCAGCAGATTAAATCGTATCCGGGTACTTATGCCGAGTACGAAGAATGGCAATCAAAACGCCCACCAGTGATTGAGAAGCCGGCCGCTCCTGTTAAGAAAGAAGAAAAAGCGGTAGAAAAACATCCGGCAAACGACGAGAAGGCTAAAAATCTTAAAAAGTTAAATTCCAATTTACAGCAATTGGAAGAAAAGATAGCGGACCTGGAAAGTGATATCAGAGACATCGAAGCTGAATTAGGTGACGATAATCTTTACCAGGACTCAACAAAGCTGGATTCTGTCAATAAACGATATCAATCAGCCAAAGAAACCCTTCATCAGGCGCAAGCCGAATGGGAGATCTTAGCCGAACAAATACTAGAACTTGAAAACGCCTCGGTTTAATTTGTGTTAACAAGGAGATGAAAGCTTACACTCCTCTGTTATTGCTAACGCTGATGTTCGCATCTTGCACCGTTCAGCAAGGCACATCTTCGGGCGGATCAGGCTCGGAGGTTACCAGCCAGGCGCTGATCTATCAGGATCATACTTATTTGCCCGGCATTAAAAGTGTAGAGTTTTACAACCGATCCCGGGAGCAATCTTTACCTGTTATTACTTTAGGTTCGGAAGATGAGTTGTTACTAGGGTTTGATGATCTCAGGCCAACCAGTAGAAACTTTTACTATACTATTGAGCACTGCGATGCCAACTGGCGCAGCAGTCGCCTCTCTCCTATCGATTACATGCTAAACTTTTCGGAAGATCGTATTAACGATTACCGGTTTTCATTTAATACCTTCCAGAAATACACACACTACGAGGTGATCTTGCCTAACTTTAGTATTCAGCCAAAAATTCCCGGGAATTATCTATTGAAGGTGTATGAGGATAACGATCAGCGAAAGCTGGTACTTACGCGCCGATTATTTGTAGTTAAACCAATGGTTGCAATTAACGCTGAAATTGCCGCCAGCACACAAGTATCGAAGCGGGAAAGTAATCAAAAGATTAACTTTACTGTAAATCATCCGCAAGTTACTATACAAAATCCGTATGTAGACGTGAAAGCTTTTGTGATGCAGAACGGCAGGTTTGATAATGCAATTTGGGCAGATAGGGCAACTTTCGTGCGCCAAAGCCAGCTAGTATATAACGACATTCGCTCTTTTGATTTCGCCGGAGGCAATGAGTTCAGGCGTTTTGATTTTAGGAGCTTAAGATTTCAGACAGAACAGGTAGCCCGCATTGTAAGGGATTCGGTAAATGTTGTGCAGCTGCTTCCCGACCCAAATCAAAATACCCCGACCTATACTTTTAATTATGATGAAAATGGTGCGTTCTTCATCAGAAATCAAGACGGCCGCGACAATCGGACAGATGCTGATTATGCCACTGTAAAACTCGATCTTGCATCAGAGCCGCCATCTGACAATGGACAGGCTTACGTGGTAGGAAAATTTAATGACTACCAGTTGAAGGAAGAAAACAGGCTCACTTATAATCCCGCAAGGCGAAGATTTTATGGAAGTATGTTTGTGAAGCAGGGCGTATACGATTACCAATATGTTTGGGTGGAGAATAATGTGGCTGATCCGGTTCCCTTCGAAGGATCATTTTTTCAGACAAAAAATACGTATCAGATCTTTTTCTATTACCGCAGGCCTGGTGGCAGATGGGATGAGTTAATCGGATTTACCGAAATAAGGAATTAATTTATTGATACATTTACTCAATGAGCTTTGAGCCAAAAAAAGCCAGCGAATCGTTTACCATCATGAACGAACTGGTATTACCCAACGATACCAATACCCTTAATAATTTAATGGGTGGCCGTCTGCTTCATTGGATGGATATTGCGGCAGCTATCTCAGCTCAGAAACACAGTAATAAGATCGTGGTCACTGCTTCGGTAGATAATGTTTCCTTTAAAAAACCAATTAAACTTGGCGATGTAATTACGATCACTGCAAAGGTTAGCCGAGCGTTTACAACATCAATGGAAGTGCGACTGGAAGTCTGGGCCGAAAATATACCTTCGGGCGTAAAAGCAAAAAGCAATGAGGCCTATTATACGTTTATAGCACTTGATGGCGATGGGAAGGTGACTAAAGTACCCGAGTTAATACCTGAAACTGAAGAAGAGCAACATCTTTTTGAAGGAGCTTTAAGAAGAAGGCAACTGCGCTTAGTACTTGCCGGCAAAATGAAGGCAAATGATGCTACCGAATTAAAGGCCTTATTTTCTGAAGCTGAATAAAATTACTGTTTTGGCTTTGGTATAAACGACTGGATGCGATTCAACACCTGGAGGTAATCTTCGTTTCTGCCATTTATTTGAATGGACTCACTATAACCGCTCGAAACAGATCCGCCAATTGCAGATGTCGTAAAAGTCACCAGTACTGCTCCAACAGCATGTAAGGTATTTTCGAGTTTATCATCGCTATGAAGAGCAGTATAAGCTCCCCCGCCAATGGCTAATCCAGCTATAAGCCCTATTGTGCTTCCAGTGCCTACCTTATTTTTGCGGCGTAATTTTATTTCCCTGATCTGTGGCGCGCTTATAAAAACTTGTTTCGAATCAGCCTTACTTGATCTCCCTGACAGGTAAATTCCTTTATCATCTGCAGCCAATAAAACCCCCTTAACTTTTTTATTATCGAGCGTATATACTTTAGCCGTATAAGATTTCTTGCCTGTTTGTGCCTTTAAACTGCCGCTGCAGATCAAAATAAATGCAAAAGTTAAAGCAAGTAAAGAGAGCAAATTGGTTTTCATTTAAATTTTTTTTACGGCCGATTTAATTTAGCATAACCTAATTAGCCGTTTCATACGGATTTCTGGTTTGCAAGTTCCAAAATTCTATCGAATTCTTCAGACTTAAGCCCCATAACCGACAAGCGGCCCTGGCGCACCAATCCAATATCTTTTAAACGTTCATCTTTCTTGATGGCTTCGAGAGTTACAGGCTTCTTTAAGGTTTCTACTGGTTCCAAATCCACCACCACCCAATTCGGATCGGTAGTAGTCGGGTCTTGATAAGCCGATTTTGCAACCCGCGCAACACCAACTATTTCCTTTCCCTCGTTGCTGTGATAAAAAAGCACCAGGTCACCGTCTTGCATTGCTTTAAGATTATTACGTGCCTGGAAATTGCGAACGCCATCCCAAAAGGTACGACCCTCTTTGTTAAACTTTTCCCAGCTATATTTTTCGGGTTCTGATTTGACGAGGAAATAATTCATATTAAGCTAAATTTGATGAAGGTGACAAAGGTAAAAAATTTGCGATGAGGTCGGGATAACACTACCGTCATACTCAATGAATATTGTAACCTTTTCTTATAAAAGCGGTATCACCAGAATTTAGATGAAATAATATATCAAATCAACTTTAGATGTATATTTATACACCATTGATCAACTATATATAGCGCAATGTTAGAGCATCTTAAAGAAATTTTCAGCTACGCTTTTTGGGATTTTTTAGCTAACATATCAATCTACTCTTTAGTCGTTTTTCCTTTTTTCTTCATTTTTTGGGTTTACCTAAAACCCAGGTTCCGAAATAACCGCATTCAGGAAAAAGAGCGGAGTACCGCTCGAATCAGGAGCTACGAGCTCCGAAATTCAGCCATAAGTATTCTGATTTTTACTCTCATTGACATTGGCTTGTATGTCGCCCAACGCTACGGTCACACTCAGTTATACGATGATGTAAACAAATTTGGGTGGGCTTATTTTATATTTAGCATTTTGCTGATGATGTTATTACATGATGCATGGTTTTTCTTTACGCATCGGTTAATGCACCATCCGAAACTTTATAAATATGTCCACAGCGTTCACCATCAAAGCATAGATCCAAGTCCGTTTGCAGCATTTTCGTTTCACCCGCTTGAAGCACTAATTGAAGGCATTGTTTATGTTTTTTTTTCGTTCCTTTTTCCGGTGCATATGTTAGCTCTACTAGGCTGGCAGTTACTGCAAATGGTCTTAAACGTAATCGGGCATTTGGGATATGAAATTTACCCAAGAGGTTTTAATACACATTGGCTCTTCCGCTGGAAAACAGCGTCAACACACCATAATATGCATCACGAAAAGTTTAACGGAAATTATGGCCTTTACTTTACCTGGTGGGATAAAATCTATAAAACTGAGTTTAAAGACTATAACCAAAAGTACGAAAAACTTCAGGAGCGTATCCACTCAAAAAAGAGAAACACCGAGACCACGATTAGCTCAAAACACAAAACCCCTATTGCAAATATTCACTAAAACCGAACGTCTTATTTTAAGAGAAATCCTTCCGGAAGATGATGAAGGCCTCTTCCAGCTTGACTCTGATCCGGATGTTCAGCAATTTCTAGGGAAGAAACCCATTAAAAGTATAGAAGAAGCACGGGAGGTAGTTAGGTTTATCCGACAACAATATTTCGACAATGGAATTGGCCGTTGGGCTGTAATAGAAAAAAGCTCTAACAATTTTATCGGTTGGGCTGGTTTGAAATTGATAAGGGAACCTGTTAACAATCACTGTAATTATTACGACTTAGGCTACCGACTTATTAAACGGTATTGGGGACAAGGTTTTGCAACTGAGGCAGCTAAAGCCTCTCTAAAATACGGCTTTAGCGAAATGAAAATAAAATAAATTTTTGCGATGACTGAAGATGGGAATTTAAAGTCAAAGCAAGTATTACAGAAACTCGGTTTTAAATTTGTGGAAACGTTTGAGCACGAAAGTACTAAGCACAGTTGGTTTAAAATAGCATCTATAAACAGTCGCATAGATTAGGTCTTAGATTTATAATGAACATCCTGCCATTAAAAAATGATGATTTAAACCAACTGTCTAGCATCCAACCAGAAGGTTGGCCAGCCATTCTTCCGCACTTCAATTTTTATTTAAATGCAGCATATTGCTTCCCGATAAACGTTATTAAGGACAATACAATTATTGGGGTGGGTACAACTATTATTCATCATGATGTTGCCTGGCTTGCGCATATAATCGTCCATGCCTATTTCAGAAATCAGGGACTCGGAAGAATAATTACAGAGAAGCTCATAGAGATTGCCCGAACCAGAAACTGCAAAACTATATATCTCATAGCAACTGATCTCGGGGCTTATGTTTACCAAAAGGTTGGATTTATCACCGAAATGGAATATATCTTTTTCAAAGACTTGAAATTTCAGCCAGTAGTTGATTTTTCTCCTAACATCAAAATATTCAATGACATCTATAAAGAACAATTAACCGAAATGGACATCAAGGTATCCGGCGAAGACCGAATGCAACAATTGGAACAACATCTGGCTAGTGCCTGGTGTTATGTAAAAAACAATATTCTTGAAGGATATTACCTGCCCAATTTGGGAGAAGGCTTAATAGCTGCAACAAATCCTCAAGCTGGCATTGAACTAATGAAGATGCGACTCTGTCAAAGCAATCATGCCGCTTTTCCGGTTGATAATTTTGAAGCCTCTGCGTTCCTGCTAAAGCATGGCAACAGTCCTTTTAAGAAGGCGAAAAGAATGAGGTTTGGTATAGAAAAAGAGTGGCAGCCGGGCAATATGTACAATAGAATTGGCGGAAATATCGGATAATAAATTATACACAACTATAGAATAACTCACAAACAAAAATCCCATTTCGCCATTTAGCTATTTTATAATCTTCGTATACTTGTAAGCACATACATTCCTTAAAAAATAAACGTAAATATGAACGAATTAGAGTCCTCTGTATTAGAAAAAATCAACACTTGGCTGCATGGAAGCTATGATTCTGAAACCAAAAACAGTGTTCAGAAATTATTAGACCAACAATCGTATACAGAACTAACCGATTCATTTTACAGAGACCTTGAATTTGGAACCGGCGGCCTCAGGGGGCTAATGGGAAATGGCTCCAACCGGATCAACAAATATACTATTGGTACTGCAACGCAAGGATTAAGCAATTACCTGTTAAAAAAATATCCCGGCGAAAAAATCAAAGTGGCCGTTGCGCACGATAGCCGGAATAATTCTGATCTTTTTGCAAGAATCACATCTGAAGTATTCTCGGCAAATGGAATTCATGTTTATTTTTTCAAAGAATTGAGGCCTACTCCTCTCCTTTCGTTTGCGATAAGAGAGCTTGGCTGCCGCAGCGGTGTAATGCTCACAGCCTCACACAATCCTAAAGAATATAATGGCTATAAAGCTTACGGTGCAGATGGCGGCCAGTTTGTATCGCCCGACGATAAAATGGTGATGGATGAAGTTGCCGCAATCAAAAGCATAGATGAGGTTAAATTTAACCGCGTTGAAGAAAACATAGAGCTTTTAGGTGAAGAAATTGATAAGCTATATTTAGATCAAATCGCTAAACTTTCGGTTTCACCGGATGCAATTAAGCGCCAGACGAACCTGAAAATAGTGTTTTCTCCCATTCATGGTACCGGTATAACCCTGGTTCCAAAAGCTTTGGAACAGTTTGGGTTCAGCAACGTAATTCTGGTTGAAGAACAAATTAAGCCTGATGGAAACTTCCCAACTGTAGTTTATCCGAACCCAGAGGAAAAAGAAGCGTTAACACTAGCCTTGGCCAAAGGAAAAGAAACAGATGCAGATTTGATTCTTGCTACTGACCCTGATGCCGACCGTGTTGGAATTGCTGTTAAAAACGACAAAGGTGAGTTTATCCTTTTAAATGGGAATCAAACCGGTAGTTTACTAATTAATTATTTACTTACTGCCTGGGAAGAAAGCGGAAAACTCGTTGGAAACGAATACATCGTTAAAACAATTGTAACGTCTTACATCATTGATGCTATCGCGAAAGCAAAAAATGTTGAGTGCTATAATACCTTAACAGGATTTAAATACATTGGCGAACTGATGACCAAGCTTTCTGGTCAGAAAACATTTATTGGTGGCGGAGAAGAGAGCTACGGCTATTTAATTGGTGAATTGGTGCGAGATAAAGATGCAGTGATCTCAGCTGCCTTTATAGCTGAAATGACTGCTTATTACAAAAATAAGGGAAGCAGCCTTTTCGAAGCGATGCTGTCGATGTACGAGCAATATGGCTTTTATAAGGAGAAATTGGTATCGGTAACGAAAACCGGAAAAAGCGGTGCCGAAGAAATAAAATCGATGATGGAACGCTTCAGAAATAATCCACCATCAAGTCTTGGTGGTTCGAAAGTGGCGTTTCTGAAAGATTATGAGTTACGAAAAGAAACAGATCTCAGCTCAGGATCAACTAAAGAATTAGAATTTCCTAAATCAGATGTTTTGCAGTTCATTACAGAAGATGGAAGCATCATATCTGCGCGCCCATCAGGGACTGAGCCCAAAATAAAATTCTATTGTAGTGTAAATGCTCCGCTTGCTAATAAGAGCGATTATCCAGCTGTAGAAAAAGAGCTTGATGAGAAGGTGAACGCTATCATGAGCGATTTAAGCGTCTAAAATATTAGCATGGGATGTAACACGTACACATCCCATGCTCAATGATTTATTCTTCTCTTACAAACCTTGCAATCAACGTGACGCACAATCCCATCATCGCGATTACGAAAAAAGATATGCGCAAATCAAAAGCCCCGGCAATAAGTCCAATAACCGGCGGACCAACTAAAAAACCAATAAATCCAATCGATGACACTGTTGCTATTGCCGTTCCCGGTGATAAGATTTTAGACTTCCCTGCCGCGCTATAAACGAGTGGGACTACAGAAGATATTCCAAAACCTACCATCGAAAACCCGATCATGGCGGTAACAAGGGTTGGGAAAAGAACAGAAATCAATAAGCCTGTAGCCGTCATTACTCCATTAATCTGCAGCATCCGCTTTAATCCCAACCTGGCAACCAATTTATCAGCAATAAATCTGCCTGCTGCCATTGAACACATAAAAATAGCGTAGCCTGCACCCATCCAGCTCTCTTTAGCTAATACAACTTTTTTAAAGTATACCCCGCTCCAATCGAACATAGCGCCTTCGCAAACCAAAGAGAAAAAAGAGATTAAACCCAAAAGCACCAAAGGTCTGTCGGGCCAAACGAATTTGCCGCCCGACTTTGTACCGCTATCTGAATGAATTGTACCCTTAGAGAAAATTGCTAAAATCAGTAATGATAAAGCGGCAGCTATTAAAAAATGATAGACCGGCTCTACTTGCTGACCAATCATAAGTGTGCCGATTGCCGCTCCAGCAAAACCGGCAATACTCCACAGACCATGAAAAGAAGACATAATCGTTTTCGAGTACAAAGCTTCAACATTAACAGCCTGGGTATTCAAAGAAATGTTTACCATATTTCCAAACAGCCCGAATGCGAACAAGGCCATCAGAAGCTGGAGTATTGAAGAAGATAAGCCGATAAAAACAAGTGTTGTAAAGTAACAGACTATGGATGCGTTTACTACCTGCCTGCTTCCATATCTTGAAACGAGCCAGCCGCTACAAGGCAAAGAAAACATTAAGCCAACCGGAATAATAAACAGAACCAATCCTAATTGGGTCTCACTTAAATTTAATTTATCCTGAATGGTTGGGATACGGGATGCCCAGCTTGAAAACCCGATACCCTGAATAAAGAACAGAGCACCTACGGCAATACGGTGTGTTGACCGCGACTTTACTAAAGACAATATTATTAAATTAGAAAAGCCAGACGTAATCTGGCTTAATTATAAATAATGCTATGATAAAAAATGATGCCTGGTTAAACGCAATCAAATTTATATTTAATATAGAAATCCTTACGCGATCATTTTGATCGTGCTTAAACAAATGTTACTACCAGCGATTTCCGTCTTCTTTGTTACGGTCTCTGCTGCCAGATTTGTTATAATCTCCCCGGCCAGAACCGCCGCTTTTATTATAACCACCGCCGCCACCGCCTTTGTAACCGCCTCCACTGCTTCTATCAGGACTTGAAAAAGACCTTTGAGGACGAGGACTGCTTTCGCGTTTATCTTCTGCTTTAGAAACAGAAATATTGCGACCAAAAACCTCCAAACCGTTTAGTTCGGTAATAGCTTTCTGAGCTTCTTCGTCGTCTGGCATTTCTACAAAACCAAAACCACGTTTTTTTCCGGTTTCTTTATCCAGAATTAACTTTACTGAAGAAACGGTTCCAAATTCTTCGAACGTTTCTTTAACATCTGCTTCTTCAAGCTGATACGGGAGACTAGCAACAAAAATATTCATGTGAAATTAATTGGGTGATAAC
>DASVRX010000183.1:0-1694 GCA_036388375.1 Pedobacter sp.
TTCGAACAGGAAATAACTTATTTTCAATCCCTAATCACCCGATACTTTTTGCCTCATGTTCAAGAAGAAAATATGTTGCTTATTGCCAGCATATCAGATCATTTCAAGTCTTTAGATGTGCGCAAAGAGCAAATTAAATCGAGCATTATTGAGCATCAGCTTAAATTAAGCGGTTTACTGGATAAAGCTCATATTGATAATGAACCCCAACTTAATGCGCTTCATACCAATCTGGAAGGCAAGCTGTTTGAATTCATTAAAACCTTGCGCCAGGTTAAGCTTGAGTTTTTTAATGCGACAAAATTTTCAGGTCAGGTTAAGCGCCCTGGCTTTCCGAAGTTTTAGGTACCAGAACTAATATTTTTTCTGCTTTTAGTTTCTGATAACTTAGCGTATGGAAAAACAATTAATCTTTGCAGGAATAAGCGGCAGCCTTAGAAAAGGCTCTTACAACACTTTACTACTAGACGAAGTCCAATCGCTACTCCCCGATGGAGTTACTATGAATATATTGTCTATAGCTGATCTTCCACATTACAATTCCGACTTTGATCTTCCATCTGTTGATTCCCGACCTAAGGAAGTGAATATTTCCGAGAGCAGCTGGCTAACGCCAATGCAATTGTTATTGCCAGTCCGGAATATAATTATTCTATTCCCGGGGCATTGAAAAACGCTATAGACTGGGCATCTAGAGGTGCAGATTCTCCGTTGGTGAATAAACCGGTAGCTTTAATGGGAGCCACACCAGGACTTATGGGAACAGTAAGAATGCAGCTGGCCTTTTTGCCGGTATTTCAGTTTTTGAATATGATACCGGTGCAAAAACCTGAAGTTCTGATAGCGC
Organism: Pedobacter sp.; assembly: GCA_036388375.1. GTDB lineage: Bacteria > Bacteroidota > Bacteroidia > Sphingobacteriales > Sphingobacteriaceae > Paradesertivirga. The sequence goes on from DASVRX010000183.1 coordinate 848, forward strand.
AGGCAAATACTAAATTTGATGAGCAAGGTCACCTCACCGACGCATTTGCCAGGGACTTGATTAGTAAAAAGTTGGCAGCATTAAAGCTGCTTTGCAAAAATGTGATACAATGAAATATGAAGATATACCGTTGATATTGAGTGAAGAGGCTAAAAGTTTTGAAATGACAGTTGAAGGCTATCGCTGCTTCATTGATTTTAAAAAAAGAGGTGATACTATTTATTTGATCCATACCGAAGTGCCTGAGGACATGGAAGGAAAAGGTGTAGCTGCGGCTTTGGTAGAAAAAACTTTTCGGTATTTAGAAGAGCATAATTTAAAGATGATTCCGTCTTGTTCTTACGTTCAATTATTTCTTGAACGGCATTCAGAATGGAATAAATTATTGTAAATTTCTATTACAAATAACCTTTGTGTTTTAGCTGATGAAACTGTGCAAATAAAAGCCTCGTAAGTAAATTGAAACACCACAAATGTTTACACGTAAACGCTCTTGATGAGAAAGAGAAGAACTAATACTCCGCATTCCGATTCCGGGGTATCGTTGGTATGCGGACTTTTTACAATCATCATTTCCCTTTCGGTATTAGTTGGCTGGTCATTAGTGCCCGAGGTAATGACTGGTCCTGCGGCAAACTTTATCGGCACAAATCCTGTTTCTGCGGTTATCTTCTTCTTATTTGGATGCTGGCTGATTGTAATGCTCAAAGGGAGTCAGACGCAAATTTCTTACTTAACTACAATCGTATTCTTTATTAGCTTTTCTGTTGCGCTCTCCAAAGTGGCTGATGTATATTATAATACCGGTTTTGATGCCGACACTCTATTGTTTACACAAATCATCAAC
>DASVRX010000184.1:0-4916 GCA_036388375.1 Pedobacter sp.
TACTAGCATTGAATTGCCAAACTAGAACTGGCCTATAGCGTCAGGTCTTCAACTTCTACAGATGTAGATTCGAAAAAGGCCTTAATAATCTCCGGTTCATGCTTCGCGTAAGATTCAAGACCTAAACGATACATGGTTTTCAACTTTTGAAGGTCGTACTCAATCATGTTCGTGCCGTATTGAGGCTCATTGAACGTATCGTTGATTCTTGTTATCGAAATTTCTGGAAATAGCAATTTAGTTACCACCTCGGTAGTATTCGAACTAGAAACAAGTATCCGACTAGCAATTTGACCCATTTCAAACCAGTTAATTACTTTGTGTAATTTATTCAAAGGTTTCTCAATGTAGTTTCCTACACCAACACTCAAGATTCTAATTTGATTATCGTTAAGTTTTAAGGCTTTCTTTGCATCGATCAAAGCAAATAAAGTCGGGTTGTTAGCGATGAAACCGCCATCAATCGCAACTAACTTCTCCTTATTCTGGGTATGAAGCACTTTTTTAGAAAACACTGGACAGGCTGCACAGGAGGCTTCAACAGCATCTAAAATTCCGACGCCAAATCCTGGAACAAAGGAGCTTTTAGTACCGTGGGCCCTTGCAACGTCATTTTTGAAGATTAAGGGTCGCTGGGTGATATAATTTGTTGCAATAATTCCAATCCCTGTTTTAAACTCGTCAAACTTTCTATCACCAAAAATTTGTTTCCCTAACGTACTCAGCTTCTTTGACTTTCTACCTGAACCAAAGCATTTCATCACTGGTGGTACTATGGCCAGATACTTTTCTTTGACGTCGTCGACAGAATAACCAAGTGCAATCATCGCAGCGATAATTGACCCTGTGCTTGTTCCGTATATCAAATCGAACGTTTCATAAAGTGGCTTTCCTGCGGCGATTTCAAATTCTTTAAGTACACCTAAGGTATACAACCCTTTAGAGCCTCCACCATCTAGGCTCAGAATATTTGTTACTTTTTCTGGTCCCATATTCTAAGATGCTTTTTTAAAGAATTGTTCAAACCGATTCCGATCCTCAGAAAACATCTTAGTATATTGACCTTTCACAGTGGAATTAATCTCTTTTAAAACATAGTATAGTTTTACCACCTCGTCACGATTCAATTGATTAGGTCCGAATAATTTTCTGGTATTATTGGGAACCATGGCCTGATCAATCAAATTATTATTTGCCAGAAGGTTTAATAGAAAATTTTCGCAGCCCGCTGATAGAGAGACCGGGTCAGAACTTAATCCCAACAATTCCGTGTTATCGTACTGATATATTAACCCTGCAGCATCATAGCTGGAAATCTTTAAATTTTCAGAGTCTTTGATAATATTTTTTACATACCTAACAAGCTTTTTAAATTTACCAGCAACAGCACAGTCTTTTTCTTCACATTTCCTAATGTGTAAAAACGGATAGTTTTCTATAAAAACCGAATCTTTCTGATCATACAATTTTATACCCCTATAAGTCAAATCCCTTGTAGAGTAAGAGTTGGTGTTGTGTACCCAAGAACTTACAACCAGATCAATCTTTCTATTTAGGGATCCTCCTTCAATAGCCACGGCCTTACCCCCAGTATTATCAACAACAACTGCTGGAAATTCCTTTTTTATTGTTTCAACCACATCTTTTCTCAATTCCCTATGATCATCTTCGGGATTTCCGAGATAGGGATTTTGGGGAGTCAACGGAAGTTTAACTGTATGGTAGCGTCCCGTAACAATCAACAAATCTATATCGCTGTGCTGTTTTATGTGAACGTTGAGCGGAACAGAACCCTGATACTCAAAGGAAAGCCCGTTATGCATGGAGGAGATATTGCTTTTTATCTGGTCAATAACTCGATCACATTGCTTGAACGTATTTTCTGTGTAAGTTTTTGAAACAGCCTCCATAGCTTCTGAAATATAAAGAACACTGTCAGCTGTTTTGCCAGAGAAGTTTTCAAACAAATCTCCCTTTTTCAAATCATCACCGAACTTTCTCGTCTGTAGAGCCTGTAGACTCTTAGTGAAATCAAATGCCATTTGGTTTCTCCTCCTTTTTCACACCTTTCCAAGGCGTACCATCTTGTTTAACATCCATCCACTTTCCGGTTTCGGAATCTCTTTTAACCCATTGTTCAGTTTTAGGGTTAAAGCTTTGTGAGCGGTCTCTTACTGCTCCGTGTCGGCGGCTGTCGCCGGCTTTGCCATTTGTAGCCATAACTTAAAATTTTTAATAAAACATGCCCTTACCCACCATGGGTAGGGTCATAAAATTCCAGATTGGCGGCGTGAGTGGAAAACACGGCAAGAGAGGAGAAAAAGAGGCGGTAGATTTATATCGTTTTTGTGCAGAGTTTAAAAAGTAAAAACTATTTATACATTTGCACCGTTTAAATCTAATACTAATCAGCTTCAGGTTTTCTAATCTGCTGCTTTTATTAAAAGGTAAGGCCTATTGGAATTCGCAGTTCCGTTAGGCTTTTTTCTTTTAATAAACCTCTTGGTTATGTTCAGATATTATGCCAAATATTTTAGTATTCCGAAAAATCCTTAAAAACATACTAAAATAAACTTTCGCTAAATCGTTTCGATATTAACTGTCAGCCTACCGCGATTAATTGTCAGTTAAATCAGCTAGGCTCCGTGGCATTGGAATGACATTACGCCATTTTGTCTTAAGATAAGCCTCCATCATCTATTTCAACCTCCCTACCCCTAGTAACCTAAACTAATACCTTTGCCCTCTTTAAGATCCGCTACATACCAACAAAATCAAGGGATGACCCAAGACACAACCATAATGACCAAAAAAAGGAAGTGCCTGACGATATTGATTCTTGGGCTTTTAACGGCTGTTGTCCCTTTTCGATTGACATGTACCTGCCGGGGTTTCCGGAGATTGCGCGGTCGCTGCATACTACGGTATTAAAGTGGCGCTGTCCTTATCGTCGTTCTTTATCGGGCTGGCTATTGGTCAGCTGGCTTACGGGCCCATACTCGACCGCTTTGGCCGGAAGATGCCGCTGTATGCAGGGCTCTTTTTGTGAACATTATTTCTCTTCCGCTGGCAAAGAAATTAATGTATAAATGTTTTATGGTATAACACACACACCTTGTACCGAGGTGTTTTTTTTCTATTGAAGCTTTTAACTCAGATTTGATATGGCTAAAAGTAAGCTCGAAAAAGTGCGCGGACCATTTCGAACCTTCTTTACCAAAAGATTTGACCGGGAGAATGGTGAACGGATACACTTTGCTTCGGCTATGACCATGACAGGGAAAAATGAAGATATTATTCGCGACGAAACAGCCAGCTATTTGGATATCGCAGAATTTTTGCAGTACTCCGGGGCGAGTATCGAGACTGACCTCCATCAGCTTTGGAGAAGAATCATATTCAATATAACCATATCTAATACAGATGATCATATGTGCAATCACGGTTTTATCCTAAGTGATAAAGGTTGGCGCTTATCCCCTGCTTATGATTTAAACCCTTCGATTGACAAAGCTGGCCTTGCTCTTAATATTGACATGGGCAATAATATGCTTGATTATGATCTGGCTAAAAGTGTGGGTGTGTTCTTTCGTCTGGGTGAGAAAGACATGAATAAATTAATTGAAGAAGTGAAAGCTTCTGTGAAGAATTGGCGACAGGTGGCGGTTGACATTGGGATATCAAGGGCTGAGCAGGAGTTAATGGCGGGGGCGTTTACATTGGCGGTAAAATAGCTTTTTATTAACCATCTTGTAATTTTACCATAAGATAATCGGATAATTCCCGATTATCTTATTAATTTTTTACATTTGATTATGGATTTTGGACAGGCAATACAATATTATGCAGCACAACCTTTGACACATCAGGTATTGTTGTCTATCCTAAAAGATTACAAAAGACCTAACGATAAGGTATATGAATTGCTAAAAAGCGGTATGTTGCTATCCATCAAAAAAGGACTCTATATTGCAGGGCCTTCTGTTAACTCGCAAAAGCCGGAGCCCTTTCTTATCGCAAATCACATATTAGGCCCAAGTTATATATCGCTGGACTCGGCTCTTTCTTATCATGGCCTGATACCGGAAAGAGTATATGAAATATCATCTGTAACCACTAAAGCTTCACGGAAATTCTCTACACCGGTCGGCATTTTCACCTATACGAATCTTCCGCTGCCTTATTATTCATTTGGTATTCGACAATTGAGGTTGTCGGATGGACAATACGTAATGATTGCTTCACCTGAAAAGGCCTTATTTGATAAAGTGGTAACCACTCCGGGTATTATCTTAAGAAGTCAAAAGAATGCGTTTGATTACCTGGTAGAAGATTTACGAATTGATGAAGATGGCCTAGGAAATTTAAATACAAGGTGGATGTCAGAATGGGTATCGGAAGCTCCAAAAAAGAGCAGCCTGGTGAACGTAATTAAAATGATTGATCGTTTATGATAAAGGATTGGCTGGATTCTTATAAACCTTCGAATAAGGAGGAAGCGATGCAGGCTCTCCGGGAGATTATGCAGGAGATTGCTTTAGCCGGATTACAGCGTGCAGGCTTTTTTGAAAAGGCAGCATTTTACGGTGGAACCGCTTTACGAATATTCTATGGTCTAAAACGCTTTTCAGAAGATTTGGATTTTTCGCTGTTAGAAGTTAATCCTGATTTTTCATTGGATAAATACCTTCACGCCATCCTTACAGAATTTCAATCCCTTGGAATGGAAGTGTCGGTTAAGGAAAAGCAGAAAACCAATAAAACCAATATCGAGTCGGCGTTCTTAAAATCTGAAACCATCTGGAGGGAGCTGGTTTTAGAGAATGTGTTGCCACAGAATGGCTTAGAGCAAAAAGCCAACATAAAAATTAAGCTGGAAGTAGATACCATCCCACCTTTAGGATTTGAAACGGAAG
>DASVRX010000185.1:0-6004 GCA_036388375.1 Pedobacter sp.
TAATATTTCGTCAGGAGATAGTGCTTTTATATGTTCTTCATTTTCAGTCATCTGTAATCCTTTACACTAATGAAGGTACAACTTTTATCTGTCCAAACAACATAGACATTGCCATCGACACTATACCTGCAACATAGCTAAAGGGAAGCTAAGAGCCAGGAAGAGCTTTTTAAAATTTCCTCAAAGCAATTATATACCCGTTTACCTTGCGGCACATTTTCAAATTCCGTACCTTTACACCGTCGTTTTGGTCGGTTACCAAACCAACTACCAGCGGTTTTTTGCTCTTTGTATTTAATTGATATTTAGCTATTTACAGTAATAGGTTCGAGCCCAGGTGGGCGCACCCGGCTGGGCAAGGACGAAAAATTAGTCCTTGCCCTTTCTTTTTTAACCTCTAACTCGCTGGAAATTTGATACATAATCGAGGCGAATTCATTGACGCGAGCGGTTCGATCTCGTATATTTTCAAAAGTGAATTTTTCGGGGTACATCGAACCAATTAGTTCTCTGGTTAGTTTTCCATCGTTTAGATTGCATAAATTACCTAAAGACATTAAGCTCATTGTAGCCTTATTAAGGTCGTCCTCAATATTTACATTTTTAAGTGAGAGCTCACTTATCTTGGCTTCTAAGGCATTTATTTTAGCTTCGCATTCCGACTTAATTTCCTTGTACTCAACCCCGTCCAAATCGCCTTTGAGTAAAAGTTCCCTTGCGTTTTTTTGTCTTTTAGTGAGAGCTTCTAAGTTTTCAAGTACTTCTTTTCGGCCATCACCCTTTGACGCAAAGTCAGAGTTATAGAGATCAATGATAACTTCTTTGCAAACCTCATCAATCCCAGGTTTGGGTGTATATCTCCTTATTTCCTCGAAAAATACGTGATTTACCTCATTAGCTTTATACCGGCATCCGCATTTAGTCGAACAATGATAGTAGTAATAATATTGGTTTCTGCCTTTGGATGCACTTCCCGTAAGTACCCGCGTACACTTAGAACATAATAAAAAACCTCTAAGAGGTAGTTCATCTATTGAAACCACCTTCGTTCCTTGTTGTCGTTTTCTGCCATCCATCGCGTCCTGAACATCGTAAAATAGACTTTCAGATATTAGTGGGTGATGTAAACCTTGAACTAAGTGTTTATCTTCGTCTTTGTACTTCGGAACGGTAATCTTTCCACAATAGACCGGATTTCGCATCGCTACCAAAAAGTTATTCTTGTTGCAACTTAATCCTTGTTCTTTGGCTAATTTCCAGATTTGCTCTGTAGAGAATTGGCCCATCGCTATCTTCTCAAAAGACTTCCTTATGATTGATGCCTCCGGTTCTTTTGGAATTATTGTTTTTTTACCATTTTCATTCAAAGCGTTTTTATATCCTACCGGGGCTGACGCCATCCAGCGGCCCTCTTTGCGTGCCCTTCGCATTCCATGTAATACGTTTAACGCTCGACGGTCATTTTCTACTTCTGGGGTCGATAAATAAATAGCAAGCATTAGCTTGTTTTCAGGTATCGATAAATCTAGAGGTTGCTCAATTGCTTGAGGGTCTATTCCTAAAATATTTAGAATACTTATCATTTGATAAGCATCTCCGGCATTTCGACTAAACCTATCCCACTTTGTGAAAAGAACCAAATCTGACTGACGACCTTTAGTTTTTTTAAGGTCGACTAGTAAAGAATTCCAGGCAGGGCGGTTGAATGTTTTTGCGGAATGATCCTCATAAATAATCTTCCTGATTTTTATTTGGTGAAACTGGCAATATCGTCTTAAAACCTCTTCTTGATTGCGTTGAGAATAACCCTTATCCGCCTGTTCATCCGTACTAACTCTTATATATAAATCAGCGATTTTCATCTCTTAAACACTTTTTCAAGTGTTAATTTACCAAATTTGTATAGGAACTGCAAGATTTTTTGTGCTTCTTCTTGAGTGACATTTGTTCCATTTTCTTGAAGAATTTTCACTACTTTTTCGGGTGTTATTGACCGCTTCTCTTGTGACATAATTATCTGCCTTTCTCTTGTTTAAAAGGCAAATCTGCGGCAGTCTGGCTTAATATATTCGCAAGGGCAACGCAAGTTGCTATCAAAAAATTGTATAAATATTAATAATGCTCATAACTCTTAAGAGGTATTTTGAACAGCTACGACCTTAAAATTCAGAAATGTCGACTTTAACTATTTCTCTCGCACCTACCGCATTCATTGCGAATCTCAATTAATCAAGCTTCTCACTTTTGCTTAACAATTTAGAAAGTCTGAACAAGATTCGCAGCAGCCGAACGGGAAGCCCTGGCCCTCGTGTAGTGGGCAGCAAGATGTATTTTCGTATACGAAAATATCTTGCCGTCCTTGAGGCCGGGACTTCGCTGCGGAACTTGCGAAGTCTATAACCTTTATAAAACCATTTTTATGGCTAGAAAGAAACTCCCAAACCCGGAAGCTATTTTAAGTAAACCTATCGTCATCAGAGTAACCGAAGCACTGTTTAACAGACTCGATAAAATCCAAAAAGAAAGTGACTGTAGTTCAGTTGGAGAAGTTGTCAGAAAGATACTGGCTAACAAAAGAATTAATTGCTTCTACAGGGATATTTCACTGAATGCGCCCATGGAGGAAATGGCACTGATCCGGAAGGAACTTAAAGCCATTGGAATTAATATCAACCAGCAGACCAAATACTTCCATACAAGCCAAAGTAGTGCTGAGCGAGCCTTCTATGTAATGAAGACTGCCGACTTGTACAAGATGGTAGATGAAAAGGTCGATCGATTACTGATCATCATATCCAAACTAGCCGAAAAATGGTTGCCAAAATCATAAGCGGCAAGAGTATTAGAGGGATGCTACACTATAATGAGAATAAGGTTTCTGAATCGAAGGCGCAGTTGCTTTTAGCCAGCGGTTTTGCAGCCGACGTTACTCAAATGAATTTACATCAAAAGCTGGAACGATTTCAGTATTTAACTATGATTGCTGGAAACATTAAAACCAATGCAATCCACATTTCGCTGAATTTTGATAGCCAGGATAAGCTCAGTATTGAGCAACTTCAACAAATCACCATTGCCTATATGGAGAAAATTGGTTTTGGGGACCAGCCATATCTAGTTTATAAGCATACCGATGCCGCGCATCCACATTTACATATTGCCACTACAAACATTAAAGCCGATGGAAAAAGAATAGATATTCATGATATAGGCAGGAAGTTTTCCGAGCCGGCACGAAAGGAACTTGAAACTGAGTTTAATTTAGTTAAAGCACAGGGGAGGAGATTAAGCAACCCGCTGGAGTTAAAGCCAGCTAACCTGGCAAAGGTTGAATATGGTAAGAATCCTACAAAGAGAGCTATCACCAATATCGTAAATGCTGTAGTCAGTACCTATAAATTCACTTCACTTGCGGAACTGAACGCAGTTCTAAAACAATTTAATGTGGTTGCTGATGGTGGGAGGGAGACTACATTGATGTTTCAAAACAAAGGGTTGATGTATAGCATCATCAATGACAAAGGCGAACAAGTAGGTGTACCAATGAAAGCAAGCAGTATCTACAACAAACCTACCTTGGCTAATTTGGAAAAGCGTTTCCAGCAGAACCATGAAAAACGACAAGGTTTTAAAGAACCATTGAAGGAAGCCATAAACGACGTATTCGAAAAATATACCGCTATAAGAAAATCCACATTCATTTCGGAACTAGCATCAGAAAATATAAACGCGGTATTCAGACAGAACGAACAGGGCTTCGCTTTTGGAATCACTTTCATAGACAACGAGCGAAAGGCTGTATTTAATGGGAGTGACTTAGGTAAAAGCTATGCGGTCAAAGCCATCATGGAGCGGTTCGGAACTTCAGACAAATTGGTTCAGCCAGAGCAGAGAACATATCTTAAGCCTCCCCCCACAACCAACTACCTTAAAAAAACCCCATCCTCAAAATCCTATTTAATCAAGCCGGTAGAAACGAATATACTTAAAGGCTTCCTTTCAAAACCCAAACAAGATTTCAGTTTTGGATCACACCCTAAAAAGAAAAAGAAGAAACGAGGGCAGCAAAACGACCAGCAGCAATCATTATAAACGAAGACATATGCAAACAGGAGAAGACACCCAGGGATTAAGAAAAATCATTGACTTGACAAGGATGATTAGCCTAACCATCTTAAGCATCCATTTCTATTTAACCTGCTACCTGGCCTTTCAAAAATGGGGATGGACTACGGACATCGCAGACCGAATTCTGAAAAATATCTCGACCACCGGATTGTTCATGGGATTGCTTAAACCTAAACTGGCAGCTCTGTTATTTCTTTTTATATCACTGATAGGAGCTAAGGGCAAAAAGGATGAGGAGACCAGGAAACTAACTATTGGGGTATACATAGGCTCAGGCATGTTCCTGTATTTTGTAAGTTCGGTATCTTTTTACCTTCACATAGATCCGGAGATATGTGCAATTATCTATATCGGTATAACAGGAACAGGCTATTTGTTGATTCTTTCAGGCGGCGTCCGTTTAACCAGATTGTTGAGCACTGTCTTAAATCAAGATATTTTCAATACAGAGAACGAAACTTTTCCACAGGAGGAAAGGCTGTTGGAAAACGAATATTCTGTTAACCTCCCTGCTGTTTATAACTTAAAGGGTAAACGTCGTAAGAGCTGGATCAACCTAATCAATATGTTTCGTGGAGTTCTCATTGCCGGCTCTCCCGGAGCAGGGAAAAGTTATTTTGTTATCAGGCACATCATAGACCAGCATATCAAAAAGGGGTTCACCATGTTTCTCTATGATTTTAAATATGATGATTTAACTAAGATCGCTTATAACAAGCTCTTGAAATACAAGAAGAACTATAAAGTAACTCCCAAATTTTATGTGATCAACTTTGATGATTTGAACCGTACTCACCGCTGCAATCCTTTACATCCTGAAAGTATGGATGATATAACGGATGCAACGGAGGCGAGCCGAACAATCATGCTCGGCCTCAATCGTGAATGGATCAAAAAGCAAGGTGACTTTTTTGTTGAATCACCAATGAATTTCCTGACGGCGATAATCTGGTATCTGCGAAAATATGAGTGTGGAAAGTATTGTACGCTTCCCCATGTTATAGAACTGATGCAGGTAGATTACGACCGCCTATTTGCTATTCTGGAACAAGAGGAAGAGATTAAGGTATTAATCAATCCATTTATCTCTGCTTACCACAACAAAGCTATGGCGCAACTGGAAGGCCAGATAGCTTCCGCGAAGATTGGCCTAGCAAGGCTATCATCACCGCAACTCTACTATGTCCTTTCCGGAAATGACTTTACGCTTGATATCAACAATCCTAGGGAACCTAAAATAGTTTGTGTGGGCAATAACCCTCAAAAGCTACAGATCTACGGAGCGGTACTTTCGTTATACATATCCCGAATGATAAAGCTGGTTAACAGGAAGAACCAATATAAATGCAGCTTGGTATTTGATGAGTTTCCAACTATCTATTTTAACAATATTGATAGCTTAATTGCTACGGCGAGAAGCAACAAGGTAGCTACGACTCTTGCAGTACAGGACTTTAGCCAGCTAAAAAAGGATTATGGTGCTGAACAGGCAGATGTAATCACCGGTATTGTCGGAAATGTAATAAGTGGACAGGTTACTGGTGATACGGCAAAATCTTTATCAGAAACATTCGGCAAAATAGTGCAGGATAAAAATAGTATGACAATTAATAGTAATGATACTTCGACTACTAAAGCCACGCAGCTTGACTATGCGGTGCCTGCGTCTAAAATTGCTTCACTTTCCTCTGGAGAATTTGTAGGGATTGTGGCAGATAACCCGGACTGTAAAATCCACCTTAAGGTATTCCATAGTGAAATTCAAAATGACCATGCAGAGATCAAAAAGGAAGAAGACAACTATAAGCATCTTCCTGTATTTGAAAAAGTGACGGAGGAAGATTTGCAGGAAAATTATCATAACGTCAAAAGCGAT
>DASVRX010000186.1:0-27446 GCA_036388375.1 Pedobacter sp.
GTTATATCTTTCGTGTACATCAAAGGCAACAACTGATTTAATCCAATAAAAGCCGTGGCTGTAAAAAACATAAAGACAATTACAATGTGATAATTCGAAGCGGCCGATAAACGCAATTCGTTAAAATCCCTTCTGCCGTAACTATTGCCTGTTTTTATAGTGGCTGCTGCCGAAATTCCACTTGCCATCATATAGGTCATCGAACCTAAATTGATGGCGACTTGATGAGCAGCTTGCTGGGCCGCACCAATTGTTCCGATTATAATTGCTGCACCACTAAACGCACTTACTTCAAAAGCGTATTGCATCGCAACAGGACCGCCAATTTTTAAAATTTTTAGTGAGCGAACTTTGTTGATCCGCTGCAAAGCGAAGTTTTTTAAATAAGATTTAAAGTGCGGAGATCTAAGAACATAAAACGAAATAGTAATCGCCATCAGGCAACGATCAATCAAGGTGCTCCAACCTACGCCAGAGACTCCCATCGGCTTAATGCCAAACAAGCCTTTCACAAATATTATCCCTAAAACAACGTTGATCACATTTCCCGCAATAGATATAATCATTGCTTGTTTTGTAAATCCTAAACCTTCGGCAAACTGCTTAAAGGTCATAAATACCATTAAAGGGATAATCGATACGCCCAATAAACCAAGATAAGGCTTTGCTTGTGCAACTACCTCCGGAACCTGATCGAGATGATCAATGGTTAGTAACAGTCCGAAGTAAATAATAACAAACAAACCTATTCCGCTAAGAGTATTGATTAACAAACTGTTCGATAAGAGTTTCCCGCATTCGCGATGATTTCCTTTACCGTTTTCCTGAGCAATAAGAGGAGTGAGGCCGTAGGAAATTCCTATTCCAATTACCATCATAATACTAAAGATGCTGTTCACCAGCGATACTGCCGCTAAAGAGATGGTGCCAGCAAAATGCCCCACGATTATACTGTCGGCTGTATGTACAAGTGTATGCCCGAATTGAGATATCACTACAGGGATGGCCAGTATTAAGTTGCTTCGATAATGTGGTTTGTATTTTGAGAGCATGAGTTACAATAAGATAAAGCGAATGAAGCTTTAAATGAAAATTAAAGCTAAGAAGCAGTATAGAATTCCTCTTTTTCAGTTGTGTGAATGCGAATAACGCCAGATAAAACCAGGTTTACAAGTATTCGCTGAGCCCTGCGCCTTGAAAGATTTAAAATCTTACCGTACTCTTTTGAAGTAATTCGTTCGTTCTCGTCGAGATATTCCAATAAAGCTTTTTCTTTACTGGAGTATTCTATAAAAACACCTTCTTCTTTTGAACTTCCCTTCAAAACATCCACAACAATTTTGCTTGCAAGTAAGCTTTTATCTCGTACCCGGATGTAAACCCACCATTTCTTATCTTCGCCCAAGGCATAGTGTGGTTTCAAATCGCTGGCTTCGATGGTGACTACGAGAACTATTCTGTTATCGAAATAAACTTCTTCGAAAATGGGTTCGAGAGCAGGCTTACAGAAAAAGTTAGCCGCCTTAGTGAGCATGTATTTTTCTTCTTCCTCAGATTTTACGCCTTTTATGTCACCATTATCTGCAACGCCTACTAATAAGCGTCCGCCCTTGTTGTTGGCAAAAGAGACCATTGTCTTAGCGATTTTCTCACAAGATGTAATGGTCTTTTTGAAGTCGACCGTAACGCCTTCACCTTCGAAAATAAGCTGCTTAATATGATGTGGTCTGAGAGAATTCATTCACCAGGATGCTTGTGTAAGCCTAAATTTTTCTAATGTAGATTTCATTATGCACAAGAGCATAAAGAACACCTTCTTTATTAGTTATTTCAACGCGAAATGTTTTTATAAATTTTTTGTCCGATTCGAGTTTGCTTATTACTTCATCAATATCATGTGGGCCTAAGTTAATCTTGAAATATAAATTACAATTACCGGGTTTGATGAAATCTATAGTTGAATGTTTAAGCCAGAGCTTTACGTTGTAACCTCTTCTTATTAGGATTTGATGAAACAAAAGAACGTAAAAAGGATCGGCAGCACTGAACATGGTCCCTCCAAAAATGGAGCGGTTGTAATTTCGATTAAATAAATGGTTAATGATTTTAACCCGGGCGCCGCTGAAGTCTTTCTCGAATTTCTGCGTCCATATTCCTTGAAATAAAAAAGGCGGATAACAGCGCATTGCCCATTTTAAAACCCTCTCAGATACAAGCATTAGCGAATATGTGATTTTTAATAAAGAGTTTAACTTTTTATAAACAAATTAATTTTTGTCAGGTTAGAAACAGGGTAAACAACATATGTACTTATTAAAAATCAATGCCATGAAAAAATCAATTTTAAAATTAACGTTAATCTCAGCATGTTTTGCTTTTACGGTAGCAGCATGTAATTCGAACAAAAGCGGTTCCGGGAGCGCTGATTCTGATTCAACCATGATGGGTCCGGATGGAACTGGCATGGACACAATGATGACTGACACTGCTGGTATGGGTACCGGTGGTTCAGGTACTGGAACTGGCGGTACAGGTACCGGAGGAACTGGAACTGGTGGTACGGGCACAGGAACTGATGGCAGTGGCGCTACAGGTTCTGGCGGTGCTGGCTCAGGAACAGGAACGGGCGGTACTAGTGGAACTGGAACAGGAACCGGTGGTAGTGGAACTGGAACAGGTACAGGAACTGGCGGTAGCGGATCTGGTAGCGGCACTAGCGGCACTGGAACAGGATCTGGCACCGGTGGTAGTGGTTCAGGCAGTGGTACTACTGGTACTGGAACTGGGTCAGGAACTGGTAGCGGTACCGGAACAGGATCTGGTGGCGGTACAGGAACTACTCCAAGACCATAGTTTTATTTCATAATTCTGCCTGTTTTGCGTAATTCAGGCAGAATTATTTCTTTCTTTACTTTCCTTATTTTTTGTAGTTTCATCGGTTAAACCTTAACCGAATGACAAAAAATTCTCCTTCAAAAAAATATATCATCTTCCTGGTAATTGTTGCTGCCTTAGGCTATTTCGTAGATATCTATGATTTAGTTCTTTTCTCCATTGTCCGTATCCAGAGCCTAAAAGACATTGGCGTAAACACTGAAGAAGCGCTTCGTACTGAAGGTCAGTATATTTTGAATATGCAAATGGCCGGGCTGCTAATTGGCGGCATTTTATGGGGGATTTTGGGAGATAAACTTGGCCGTATTAAAGTTCTGTTTGGCTCTATTCTTCTTTACTCAGTAGCAAACATTGCTAATGGTTTAGTGAGAGATGTTGATACCTATGCCTACATCCGTTTTATAGCAGGGATAGGTTTAGCAGGTGAGCTTGGTGCTGGGATCACATTGGTTAGTGAAACCATGAGCAAAGAAAATCGTGGCTACGGAACCATGATAGTAGCCGGAGTGGGACTATTGGGAGCTGTGCTCGCCAACTTTATTTATGTGTGGTCTGGAAGCTGGCAGCTTTCTTACTTTGTAGGTGGTGTGCTGGGTCTATTATTACTATTTCTCCGTATTGGCACTTATGAGTCAGGCTTATTTAATGATGTGGCTGCAAAAGGTGTATCAAAAGGAAATGTGATGTTAATTCTGGGTAATTCCAAAAATTTGATGAAATACATTTACTGCATTCTGATAGGTGCGCCGCTTTGGTTTGTGGTAGGAATTTTGGTCACGCTGTCGCCGGAGTTTGGACGGGAGTTGGGTGGTGCAGAGCCTTTAAAGGCGGGTAGTGGAATCATGTATACCTATATTGGCATTGCCGTTGGCGATATAGTAGCAGGAATGTTGGCGCAGGCAACCAAATCAAGAAGATTAACAATGCTGTTTTTTCACTTATTATCAATTGCTAGTGTATTTGCTTATTTGAGCAGTGAGGGAATTACACCAGAAAAATTCACTTGGTTATGCTTATTTATGGGCTTTTCAGTTGGTTATTGGGCCACTTTCGTAACCATCGCTTCAGAGCAATTCGGCACCAACATACGAGCGACGGTTACTACCACCGTACCAAATTTTGTAAGGGGCGCATTGATCCCGATTACCCTTTTGTTCAATTATTTTGTAGGCCAATACAGTCTTATCACTGCGGCCTATATCGTAATGGGGATTTTGGCCGTCTTAGGATTGTTTGCCTTAAGCCAATTAAAGGAAAGCTTTGGAAGAGATCTGGATTATGTTGAGGATGGGTTATCATAAATCTTAATCTGAACTAAACTACAAAAGTGTAGAACTTTTGGAGAGTTGAATTCACAAATTCGCATCTTTACAAGATGATTAGCAAGGAAGAAATAGCCAGTCAGTATAAGATAATTCAGGATGAGATTACCTCGGCTTTAGAGGTGCTTGATGGTTCCGCCCGATTTGATGAAGAACTCTGGGAGCGAGAAGGAGGGGGCGGTGGCCGAACCCGAATCTTGCAAAACGGAAACATCATCGAAAAGGGTGGTGTGAACTTTTCTGCTGTTCATGGGCAACTTCCGGCGCCAATTAAGAAAGCCTTTAAAGTTGATGACGATCAATTCTTTGCTACAGGAATATCAATAGTTATTCATCCAAATCATCCCTTGGTACCAATTATTCACATGAATATCAGGTATTTTGAAATTGATGAAAATACACGTTGGTTTGGAGGTGGGATTGATGTAACACCGCACTATGTAATTGAAGAAGATGCCAGATTCTTCCATCAATATCTGAAAGACGTTTGCAATAGATTTAGAGAAGACTTTTACGCAAAATTCAAGGTTTGGGCTGATGACTATTTCTTTATAAAGCACCGTAATGAGACCCGCGGTATAGGTGGGATTTTTTACGACAGGCTAACGCCGACAACCGCAGGAATAGGTTGGGAAAAAATATTTGAGTTTTCGAAAGCTGTGGGACGTTCTTTCGTTCCAATCTATTTAGCCCTGGTAAACCGTAATCGCAACAAAGAATTTACAGCAGCGCAAAAGCAATGGCAATATCAGCGCAGAAGCCGATATGTTGAATTTAACCTTGTTTATGATGCGGGAACCAAATTCGGTCTGGAAACTAATGGCAGGATTGAATCGATCTTAATGAGTTTGCCGCCTCAAGCGAATTGGACTTATGATTATAAGGCGGAGAGTGGGAGTGAGGAGGAAAAAACTTTGGGATTTCTTAAGAAGGGAGTTGATTGGGTTTAACCTGAATAACTCGTCAAAGTTTAGAACTTTGAAGAGTTTGATTATAAAATTGATAACGCAGACAACGTTTTAAACGCTGTCTGCGTTTATTGGAAATTGAAGTGTCCACAAAGGTTAGCCCTCGAAATCCAAACCCGATAGAAGTGAAAAGCGAGCTTCGGCATTGAGCGTTTGCTGGCTTGCAACGGATAGCGGGGCTTCATTCTCCACGCCAACTGAAAGGTGATTTTCCCATCATTTCTACTACTTATGTTTCGAGTATTTAAGCATCTATACTATACATCTTTTCGAGATCACCAAAACCGGCCTTTACGCTCATAAAAAGCCATTTTAAAACGTTTTAAACACATTAAAACTTTTCCACAGCACCCTCATAGCTGGCAGATTTTCTTATCTTCGCATTGATTAATTAAGACCTAAAATTTTCACAAAAGGAAAATCTAAAAATGGCCGACGAAACGGAAAATCCACTACCTCCTAATGACAAAATAATTTTAATAAATATTGAAGAAGAAATGAAGGCCGCTTACATCGATTATTCGATGTCGGTTATCGTTTCCCGTGCTTTGCCCGATGTGCGTGATGGTTTGAAACCGGTGCATCGCAGGGTGTTATACGGCATGCTTGATTTGGGAGTAACAAGCGGCAAGCCACATAAAAAATCTGCGCGTATTGTGGGGGATGTACTCGGAAAGTATCACCCGCATGGTGATTCTTCGGTTTATGACACTATGGTACGTATGGCTCAGGATTGGAGTTTACGTTATCCTTTGGTTGATGGGCAAGGTAACTTTGGATCTGTTGATGGAGATAGCCCGGCAGCGATGCGTTATACTGAAGCGCGCTTAAAGCGGATTGCAGAAGAAATGCTGGCTGATATCAATAAAGACACGGTTGATTATCAGTTAAACTTTGATGATTCATTAGAAGAACCTACTGTTTTACCCTCAAAGATCCCCAATCTTTTAATGAACGGCACCTCCGGCATCGCCGTAGGTATGGCTACCAATATGGCGCCTCACAATATAAATGAGGTGATCGATGCTACAATTGCCTATATCGACGATAAAGAAATTGAGATTTCGGGATTGATGCAGCATATTAAAGCGCCTGATTTTCCTACAGGCGGTATCATTTACGGTCACTCTGGTGCGAAAGATGCATATGAGACGGGGAGGGGTCGAATTGTAATTCGCGCGAAAGCAGAGATCGAAACATACGGACATGATAGAGAGCGAATTATCGTAAACGAGATCCCGTATCAGATTAACAAGGCGATGATGATTGAGCGCACCGCCGAGCTGGTTAACGAAAAGAAATTAGAGGGTATTTCTGAGATTAGAGATGAATCTGATAGAGACGGGATGCGTATTGTTTACGAAATAAAAAGAGATGCAAATGCCTCAATTGTCTTAAACAATCTGTACAAACAAACCGCTTTACAAACTTCATTTAGCATTAACAGTATTGCTTTGGTTCATGGCAGACCGATGATGCTGAACTTGAAAGACATCATCAGACATTTCGTAGACCATCGCCATGAAGTTGTAGTTCGAAGAACGAAATTTGAACTTGCAGAAGCTGAAAAACGTGCTCATATTTTAGAAGGCCTACTTATAGCTTTAGATCATCTGGATGAAGTTATCAAGTTGATACGCAGTTCTGATACACCGGATGATGCCCGAACTGGTTTGATTGAAACCTTTGGTTTATCAGATATTCAGGCGCGTGCTATTTTGGATATGACGCTTCGTCGTTTAACCGGACTAGAGCGCGATAAGATCAAGGAAGAGTTTGCTGAATTGATGAAAACTATCGATTATTTAAAATCGATTCTGGGTGATGAAGGCTTAAGAATGCAGATTATTAAAGATGAGCTTGCTGAAATAAAAGCAAAATATGGCGACGAGCGTAAAACCAGCATTGTTCATTCTGCAGAAGATATGCGGATGGAGGATTTCATCGAAGATGAAGGTGTTGTAATCACCATCTCGCATGAAGGCTATATTAAACGTACTCCACTATCGGAATATCGTACTCAGGGAAGGGGTGGAAAAGGCTCAATGGGTTCGCAATCACGTGATGCTGATTTTATAGAGCACATCATTATTGCTTCGAACCACAATTACATGCTATTCTTCACCGAAGCCGGACGTTGTTTTTGGTTACGTGTATACGAAATCCCTGAAGGGTCAAGAACCAGCAAGGGGAGGGCGATTCAAAATGTAATTAACATACCTAAAGAAGAAAAAATCAAGGCATACATTAAGGTTAAGAATTTGAGAGACCAGGAGTATCTTGATAATAACTTCATTATAATGTGTACTAAAAAAGGTACCATCAAGAAAACCTCTCTTGCTGCTTATTCTCGTCCTAGGGCAAATGGTATCAATGCGATCAATATTAATGATGGCGATCAATTACTCGAAGCTAACTTAACTGACGGAAGCAGCGAAATCATAGTTGCGCTTCGTTCTGGCCGCGCTATCCGTTTTAACGAATCTACCGTAAGGCCAATGGGACGAACTGCTACAGGCGTTCGTGGAGTTACATTGGCACATGATAAGGATGAAGTAATTGGTATGATTAGTATCAACGATCCTGAGTCTACCATTTTAGTGGTTTCTGAAAAGGGATACGGAAAACGTACCGACCTTGAAGATTACCGTATTACAAACCGTGGTGGAAAAGGAGTAAAAACGATCAATGTTACAGACAAGACGGGCGATTTAATTGCAATAAAAGATGTTACTGATAAAGATGACTTGATGATCATTAATAAATCGGGCATTGTAATTCGGATTGCCGTGAGTGAACTTCGTGTGATGGGTCGCGCAACTCAGGGCGTTCGATTAATTAACCTTAAAGGTGATGATGAGATTGCTTCTGTTGCTAAAGTTGAGCATGAAGAAGAGGTTCTAGAAGAAGCGGAAGCGATATTAGAGGCAGATGGTATTTTAGAAACAGAAGGATACGTTTCCTCAGAACCTCCTGTTACGGATGAAGAAGTGATTGATACGGTAAAATCAGCAGATCTTTCTGAAGCTGAAGATCCGGATGATACTGATGAGGAGGATGAATCGTTAGAGAAGTAATTTCGTCTGATGATTAGAGTAACACTTTTTATAAGTTGTATATGTTTGAGCCTTAATTTAAGGGCTCAAACACTTACAAAGGAGGCAGCTAATAATTTTGCGCGCTATACTCAAAAAGGTGAGGTAAGTTCGTTAGAGAAAGCACGGAAAAATATTGATGATGCTTTTAAAACCAGAAAAGATTCCTCAAGCTATCGTGTAAATCTTATCCGTGGCCTTGTTTACTCGTCGCTTGCTTATATAGATTCTACAAGAAAATTTAAATACGTAAAAGATCCTCTCGATGAAGCCATGTTTGCTTTAGACAAACTGAAAAACCCAAAGCAAAACGAAGTAAATAGCGCCCAAATCAAATTTATCCACAGGCAACTCTCAAATGCCTGGCTACTTAAAGCTAAGAAGGCCACTCGTGCTTTAAAATATAATGATGCCTATCAAGCCTATCTTTGGGTTGACTCTTTTAGTGTAGATAAATATTTCGCCAGACATAATTTAGCCGTGCTGAGCGAAAAATTAGGGCATACAGATGAGGCAATTAAATATTACAGCTTCTTAGTGAGTGACAAAAGTCGTTCTCAGCCAGAATATTTTCTCGCTCTTTCTAATCTATTTGAATATACCCGAAACACAAATAAAGCTCTTGCTGTTATAACGGCTGGTCGAAAGAATTTTCCAAAACAAAGGGATCTGCTTTTTAAGGAGATTAACAGTTATGCAGATAATGGTTCCTACGATATGGTGGCCAAACTTGTAGAACAGGCTTTAGAACTGGAACCCGAAGATCTAAATCTGATTTATTTAGCCGGCTTTTCTTTTGAGTCAATTGGAAAGAAAGAGAAGGCCGTGAAATATTATAAAGACTTGCTTTCTTTAGAAGAGAATAATTATGAAGGCAATTATGCGTTAGGTTTACTTTATCTGAAATCATATTTGAAATCATCAGAAAAAGATCAATCACAATTAACAGATTCAAGAAAATATCTGGTTCAAGCGGCGGAAGTAAATCCAAATGCTGAAGATGTTTTGAAATCGCTGGCCATTCTTTACACTATTACCGGCAATACAACTGAATTGAACAGAGTTAAAAATAAATTAGGTCAAATATTTTAAAAAAATAAATATGAAGTTTAAGTCTATAATTTTCGGATTGTTAATTACAACCGCTTCTGTACCTGTATTTGCACAAAAAGCCGCGGTAGCTTCCGCAAAAGCAGATTATGAGAAATATGAGTTGCTGAAAGGAACTCCCGCGATGGCAGAACCGCTGATGAAATCTGCTAAAGCCAGTATTGATAAAGCAGTTTTGAGCGAAAAAACAAGTGCTGATCCCCAGGCCTGGGCATACAGAGCATTAATTTATTCAAACCTTGCAACAACGGCAAAGGGTGATGAAGCAGCTCCATTATTTACTGAGGCTGTTACTTCTTTAAAGAAAGCGAAGGAACTTGATCCTACTGGCATCTTTAAAAGTAATCTAGAAAATGCTACTATTTTGATTTACAATTATCAACTTCAGAAAGCGAACACCTTGTATCAGAATAAGGATTATTTAAATGCCAACGCAGAGTTTGAAAAAACGCTGGAATTTATTCCGGGCGATACTACTGCCACATATGGTGCCGGTGTAACTGCCATGTATGCAAAGGACTACAAAAAAAGTCTCGCTAAATATGGGGAGTTAACTAAAACCAATTTTTCTGGATTACCTGAGATTTATGCAAACATGGCTTACATGCATATTATGCAAAAAGATACGGCGTCGGCTATAAAAGTTCTGTCTGAGGGTTCAACAAAATTTCCCGATAATAAAGATCTTGCAACCCGCGAAATAGAGTATAGTCTGATGTCGGGCAGAGATAAAGAAGTAATTTCTAAACTGGCAGCTCAAGTTCAAAAGAATCCTACCAATAAATTATTTCCTTATTACCTGGGAGTTGCTTATAACAACACGAAAGACTATACAAAGGCAGAAGAAGCGTATTTAAAAGCTCTTGCTATCGATCCTAACTATTCTGATGCAGCTATCAATTTAAGCAGCATTATCATGAATAATGGAATCACAATATATAATAAGTCAAATAAACTTCCGGCAAGTAAGGCTGCTGAAGCAGCTGCGGCTAAGAAAAAGGCCATGGCGGAGTTCGACAGAGCATTGCCATATTTACAAAAAGCAGTGGATTTAAACCCTAAATCTGCCGCTGCGCTTAGCAATCTTAAACAGTATTATTCGATCAATAATAATACTGCAAAGGTAAATGAAATTGATGCCCAAATTAAGGCGTTGAAGTAAGCGATAATTAAGATCAATAACGAGAAGAGCCGACTTACGAGTTGGCTCTTCTTGTTAAGATTAAAATCTGGTTAATCCAATTAGCATCCTCCAGATTAAGCTCCTTTTTTCACATTTAAACTTTGCATAAGCTGATCGTAAAGGTTATCATCAGATGCTTTTTGAGGCTTAAGCTTTTTAATTGTTGGACGTTTCCCCTTAGATTTTGCCTCAATAATTTTCATTAGTTCGTGATGGTACTCATCCTTGAATTTGTTGATATCGAACTTACTGCTGTAAGTATTTACTAGCGCAAGTCCCATATCTAACTCCTTTTTATTAACCACAACATCATCGGGTGTTAATATTTCTTCTGAAGATCGTATTTCCTGTGCAAAACGAATTTTAGTAATTACAATAACTTTTTCTACCGGATGTATAATGCAAAGATTTTCGGTACTTCTTAGCACAAAGCGTGCTAAGCCCGCTTTCTTTGATTTCTTTAACGATTGCAGGAGCAGGGCATAGGCCTTTCTGCCTTGTGTTTCGGGTTCGGAATAGTAAGAGCTTTCATAATACATCGGATTTACTTCCTCAATATTTACAAAACTCTCAATTTCAATCATTTTACTTTTTTCGGGACTGGCATCTTCATAATCCTTGTCTTCAAGAATCACATAAGTATCATTAATAGGATATCCTTTTACAATTTTATCGTACGGGACTTCTTTACGCGTTTTCTCATTTATCCGCTGAAAGCGAATGCGCTCATGGTCGCGGCCATCAAGCATGTCCAAGCCTAAAGAACTGCTTTGAACGGCCGAATAAAGCTTTATCGGAATATTTACCAATCCGAAACCAATCGAACCTTTCCAAATCGACCGCATAACTAATAAGGTTGTTTGAGTTTATACATATCAAAATATCGTTGATCGAGCTCTGTTAAAGCATTGCTAATCGTGAGCCGTTGGCTCATAATTAATGTCTTGAGATTGAATTCCTCCAAAATACTACCTTGCAAAGTATCATCATAAATATCTAATGCATCCTTTTCGGAGTTCCTTAATTTGGATAGAATCTCTTGATCTTTTTTAGTTTCAGTAGCGTTATGTGTGCTGTTAAAATGATGGGAATTAACATCTACAGCTGAGACATCCGGAGTATTACCGCTTAATTTTTGTATAGCATTCGTAAGTTCGGTAATCATGTTCGTTCGTTCATCCGCATAACGGTTAAACAAATTCTTAAGATCAGCAGAATCAATGTGTTCAGTTGAGTCAATATATTTCTTTTGACTTTTAACTACAGAAGTTAGTAAACGCTGTAATTGCTTGATATAATTTTCGTGGTATGCTGCTTCCATAACAATAGTATATATAATATAACGCTATTGAAATGAAATGGTTTGAAGCGGGAGGGTAATGGATGTTAAAATGCACTACTAAAGAATCGCAAAGATAATTCGCAATCTATTTAACATAATATTAATTATAAGACAAACTCGCACGTTATATTTTTATCGCCGGACGATATGAGATATTGCTATACCACTAATATCAAGGATATTCGATGACACAAATGCCTACCATTTACTTATTTAGAAAAAATCTAAATAATATTTGGAGATAAGCTTTGAGTGTTTAAATTTGCCTATCAATAATTAATCTAAATAAAATCAAATGATAGCACGGTTCCAATTTGTTCTTCTCTTAGTTATGTCTATAGTTTTTGTCTCATGTAAAGATGATAAAGATCCAGTTAAACCTGAATTACAGGTACCTGCAACGTACGACTTCACACGAGATAACGTAACGAGTGTTGATTATACTGGCCAGATTCAACGTCAAAATATGTTGAAAGAAATAGCAACTTATATTGCTACTTCACCCAATGGCGCTACATTAAATGCCACTAAGTTGATCAACATGTATGAAAATACTAATTCACCTTTCAGCGATGCCACATTAAACGCAGCTAGCACTAAAAAGCTAAGCGATAAAACCTCGTCTTCTGCCGCTCATGTATCGCACCAGGGAACTACAATCAATTGGTTTAAAGACATATTAAACGGTGCCGCTTCCGCCAGTGCAAATCCACTAGTGCTTGCTTCAAAAGGTACAGCCGGGGTTTTAGGCACTACAAACAGGTATTTGGTAAGCGAAAAAGGAGTTGAATACTCTCAGCTGTTTCAAAAAAGTTTGATGGGTGCTTGTTTTATGGACCAAGCTGTGAATAATTATCTAACGGATACCAAACTCATTAACAACGACCAGGTTGAAACCGGAAAGAACTATACTACCATGGAACACTCATGGGATGAGGCTTACGGGTATTTTAGTAAAGTAAATAACTTACAGTTGGAAGGCACACAAGACCGTGGTTTTTGGGGAGGTTATTTTATCGGCCTTGAAACTCCGCAACAATTAGCCTCAAAAACATATGCTGCATTTCGTAAAGGCCGCTCTGCGATTGTAGCGAAAGATTATTCCGAAAGAGATAAGCAAAAAGCAATTATTCGTCAGCATTTTGAAGAGGCTTGTCTTATAAAAGCATTACATTATTTGGGAGAATCAAAAACAAAAATTTCCGCTAATAATATTCCCTCAGCATTTCACGAACTGTCTGAAGGTTTAGGTTTTATCTACTCGCTTCAATATGCGCCATCAGGTAAAGTATCGTCTGTAAAAGCAGAACAGTGGCTGTCAACTCTTACAGCGGGCGATGGATTTTGGTCTTCTGATATAAATACTAAAATCACTACGGTGAAAACAGAATTGGCCAATTTGTATGGAAAAGATCCTCTAGCTAATTATTAAACTATTTATAAGTGTTATTGGATATAAAGAGATGAAAATGAAAGCGATCCTAATAAGTATTAGTGTAATAACAATCCTAGTCATTTCCTGCAAAAAAGGCGGAAATGATAAAGTTGACACTGCCGGTAATTTCAATCGCCAGAATATTTTGATTAACATGGCTGATAGTCTGATTATACCGTCCTATCAAGATTTTCAGGTTAAAGCAGATGCAATGGAGGTTAAGGTAAAAGCTCTTACCGATAATCCATCCCTCACAACATTAAGTGAAGCGCGGTTAGCTTGGAAAAATGCTTATGTGGCTTGGCAAAAAATTGCCCTTTGGGATTTTGGCCCTGCAATGACACAAAGTTTCATCTCAAATGCAAACACTTACCCTACCAATACTACTTCAATTGAGTCGATTATAGCTGGAGGGGCTTATGACTTAGCAAGCCCGTTTTCAAAGTCCATTCAGGGTTTCCCTGCAATTGAATTTTTGCTCTATGGAAATAATAAGACCAATGCTGAAATAGTCGCCAGCTTTTCGAATACAAGCAAAGTCTCTTATATAAATGTGTTAACGAAAAGGATAACAGACATAAATAAGAGTGTTACTTCGGCCTGGACTACATCTTATCGCCAAAGCTTCATTAACGCTTCTGGTGTTGACTTGAGCAGTTCGCTGGGTCAGTTATTTAATAACACCTTTCTCCCATACATCGAAGTTCACAATCGTGAAGCTAAGTTTGGAATTCCCGGCGGACAGCGTACAGGAACACCACTTCCCGGCAATGCAGAGGGATATTACTCTAGAGATTTTTCGAAAGAACTAGCTTTGGCTTCTTTAAATGCCTATAAGGCGGCCTGGTACGGTACAGGCTTTACGACAAACCAAAGTGGAAGCAGCCTAAATAATTATCTGATTTTCATGGACCGTAAAAACTCAACGGGCTTTGCGTCGCAATTAGCAACTAAATTTCAAACAATTGAAAGCAAAATCAATGCATTACCTGCGAGTTTACGCTCAGCAGCCGAGGCTAATCCGGCATCGCTGAATGAAGTTTGGATGGCTTATCAACAAATGGTAGTACAACTGAAAACTGATGTTGCTTCTGCTCTAAGTATTACTGTAGCCTACGCCGATACCGATGGAGATTAAACTTTAGCCGGTGAAAGCATCACTCCAGAAATATCTCGAAGAACCCATACTTATTGCGCCCCTCATATTATTCAGGATAATATTTGGGGCGGTAATGTTTATTAGTTTAGCGCGATTCTGGTTGATGGGTTGGATTGAAAAGCTTTATATCCTCCCCTCCTTTCATTTTAGCTTTTACGGTTTTGATTTTGTAAAGCCGCTTGGAGTGTACACTTATCTGTTGTTCGCTGTCTGCGGATTAGCAACAATAGGCATAATGTTTGGGTGGAAATATCGCCTTTCGGCGATAATATTTTTCCTGAGCTTTAGTTACATCGAATTAATGGATAAGGCTTATTACCTTAACCATTACTATTTTATTGCACTCATAGGCTTTCTTCTCATTTGGCTTCCTGCCGGTAATTTCTGTTCCTTAGATTCACGGTTTAAAACGATTCCAACCCACACACACGTCCCGAGATGGTGCATTGGTTCAATCAGATTAATGCTCTGCCTGGTTTATTTCTTTGCAGGATTAGCAAAATTAAACTCTGACTGGCTTTTTGATGCCCTCCCTTTGCGCATCTGGCTTTCATCAAAATACGATTTACCTATCATCGGCCAATTTACAGATGATTTATGGATGGCCTATTTATTCAGCTGGTTTGGCGCGATATATGACCTTACTATCTGGCTATTCTTATTAATTAAACCTACTCGAAAATATGCTTTTCCCGTAGTGATAATTTTTCACGTTTGTACCGCTATATTCTTTCCGGCAATTGGAATGTTCCCCTACATCATGATGCTGGCGTCTCTAATTTTCTTTGATAAGAAAGTCAGTCTACCGATACTCGAGCGAATCGGTAAAATTAAAGCGCATCAAACATCATTTTATTCTGGAAGACTACTTCCGCTTTCATTTATACTCCTACCCTTTTTCATGATACAATTACTTTTTCCGCTGCGGTACTTGCTCTACCCCGGGGAGTTATTCTGGACCGAAGAAGGTTACCGCTTTTCCTGGCGGGTAATGTTAATGGAGAAGGCTGGCATTGCAACGTTTATGGTGAGAGATTTAGGATCCGACCGGCGAGTTATAGTAAACAACAGCGACTACCTGAATCCCGTCCAGGAGAAGCAAATGTCTTTTCAGCCTGACATGATTCTCCAATATGCTCATTTTCTTGGAGATAAGTTTAAACAGACTGGTTTTAAAAACCCCGCTGTATACGCAGAATGTTATGCAACGCTTAACAGCAGGCCGAATCGCCTTTTAATAAACCCAGCCGTCGATTTATACAAAGAGAAAGATAGTTTCAAACCCAAAAATTGGATTACAAATTTTGATAATGACATTAAAGGATTTTAAATGCCTGTTTATATTTCTGTTCTCTGTATCCCTACTTCAAGCTTCTGCTCAAAGCCAGTTGCAAGGAAAAGTAAGTGATATATCAGGGGCTTTAGGAGGTGTAAAAGTGACGATGAAAGATGGGAATCGCTCCACGCTTACAGACTCTACTGGTGCTTTTTCCATTGAATTAGGTTCTGGAAACAGCGCTGTTTTAAACTTTACAAAATTCGGCTACCGAGATTCAAGTATTCTCATTAGCGCTTCCAAATTTTTTGAACTTGAAATGCGAAGCTTATCTCAAGTATTGAATATAGTTACCGTTTCGGATAATACTAAGAAAAGAAATTTCGGGTACTTGCGCTCCGTTGAAGGCACAGCCATTTATGCAGGAAAAAAGACAGAGGTTATCCGTATGGATAATGTTATCGCCAATTTATCAACCAATAATGCCCGCGAGATTTATGCAAAAGTGGCTGGCTTGAATATATGGGAAAGTGAAGGAGGTTTACAGTTGAATATCGGAGGCCGCGGTTTAAATCCAAACCGTGCGGCGAATTTCAATGTACGTCAAAACGGGCACGATATCAGTCCTGATGCGTTAGGATATCCGGAAAGCTATTATACTCCTCCGGCGGAAGCAGTAGAATCAATTGAAATTGTTCGTGGTGCAGCGTCATTACAATACGGAACTCAGTTTGGGGGAATGATAAACTTTGTGATGAGAAAGCCTGATACGGCGAAGCTAATCAGCTTTGTTAGCCGCCAAAGCGTAGCTTCTTATGGACTTTTCAACACCTTTAACAGTATCTCGGGCAAACATGGAAAGTTTGGTTATTATGCTTACGTGAACTATAAGCAAGCAAATGGGTGGCGGCCAAATTCGGAATACAATAACGTTTCTGTTTACACACATATAGACTATGCAATAAATCCCAAATCCTCACTCACACTTGAACATACTTATCTTAATTACCTGTCTCAACAGGCGGGTGGCTTAAGTGACAGGATGTTTAGGGAAGACCCCAGACAGTCGAACCGTGAACGAAACTGGTTTGGTATAAACTGGAACCTGTTCCACCTTGCCTATGACAGAAAAGTTGGAAATACTGGCAAAGTGAATATCAAAACATTCGGACTTCTTGCCTCACGAAAAGCGCTTGGTTTTTTAAATTATTCAGTAGAAGCTCCTGACGGTACAGCTACTGCAAAAGAGAACAGGGAATTGATTACCGGTAACTTTAATAATATCGGCATCGAAGCACGATATCTTCAAACTTTTAGACTCTTCGGACTGCGAAATGTTGGACTTATCGGTACCAGAAACTATCAGGTATCGAACCGTGGAAAACAGGGATTAGGTAATAATGGTTCTGGTTCAGATTTCAATTATATCGAGAGCCCGGAAAATTTTAAGTCCGATTATAAATATCCTAATTTTAATCAGTCATTTTTTTTAGAGAACATCATCTATTTGAAGGATAACTTAACGCTAACTCCGGGAATACGTTACGAATTTATCAATACACGAGCTAATGGTAGCTTTCGTGAAGTTCAAAAGGATTTAGCCAGGAATATTATACAGAATAAAGTAACAAATAGCAGTCTTGGCAGAAAGCGCTCGTTCATTATAGCCGGACTAGGACTTGAACGAAAAAGCATTAGCGGAACAAGCATCTATACAAACATTAGTCAGAACTTCCGGGCAATAACTTTCAGCGATATTCATATCACCTCTCCAAGCTTCTTGATTGACACCAATATTGTCGATGAACGCGGCTTTAGTCTGGATGCGGGGATCAGAAATCAAACCAACCGCAGATTTCGTTACGATGTGAGCCTGTTTGCTTTACACTACGGCAACCGTATCGGCGAGTATCAGGTAAAGCTTTCCGACAGCCGGCTTGTTACTCAAAGAACTAATATTGGTGAGGCTTTAATATCCGGATTAGAAAGTTTTCTATCGTACGATGTTATCAAAACCGACGATTTGGAAACTAATATTTTCTCAAATCTAACTCTTGTTCAATCAAGATATACCAAAAGTGAGCGCCCCGAGGTAGAAGGGAATAAGGTAGAATTTGTACCGGAAATAAACTTTAAAGGGGGAATCGAAAGCCGCTGGAAAAGTTGGAGAAGCAGACTACAGATAACTTATCTTTCGAAACAGTTTACCGACGCAACTAACGACCTTGGTGGTAGGCAATCTGCTGTAACCGGTGTAGTGCCAGCATTTCATGTGCTTGATTTTGGCTTATCAAAACAGTGGAAACATATCAAGCTTGAAACAGGAATAAACAATTTTACAAATCAATATTATTTTACAAGAAGAGCAACGGGTTATCCCGGACCGGGAATCATTCCTTCGACTAACAGAAGCTTTTACTTAGGATTACAGTTTACTTATTGATTTCACTTAGATAGTCTAAGAAAATCTTCAGCGATTGCTTTTTTTGGTCGTTGAAAGAATAGTCCACTTTATTTATTAAGTAATCTTCAAAGTCAAAATCAGACTGCTGAGAAAGTTCTTTGATAACAGCGTTTCTATTGTGAACACCTAACTCCAGCGCAGAATTAAATTTCACTATAAAATTTGGTTCCATTGGCTTATTGGAAGCCCATACCGCAAAAGCAAATGATAAACCTGTAAAGTCTTTCCAGGATTGGGCTAAATCGTACGAGTAAGGAACTAAATCACGTTTACCAAAAGTTCGGTCACCAATTTCAACATAAGCATCTGCATCTCCGGAAACGATAAATTGAACGTTTGTTTTCCAATGCTCCTTCATTAAAATTGCGGCAAGCGCATTGGAGGTTCTTGACTGAGGGTCGAGTCGTATAGTTCGAATTTTTTCGACAGGCTTACTACTGAATATAAACACAGAGTCCACGGCTCCATTTGCGCCAATGCAGTAGTTAGAAAGGATTTGATAATTGTCAATACTTGGTAAGGCTGCAACCGGTACAAGTCCAATATCCGCCTTATCATCAATAAGTTTCTGCGCACATTCAGATGGATTATCTAAGCTTAACTCAATTGAATCAAGTATTCCTGAGTGCTCGAGGCCGTATATAAATGGTTTGGTATTAGTGTATGAAACTGCCGAAACTCTAATCTTGCTCACTGATACTTTTTAAGTGATCGGTATTGTGGAATTCGATAATTTCGAACGTCTCACCATCGTAATGAAGCTTATAAAGAGTTGTATTCTGATGCGGGAAGTCGTCCATTTCACAAATTGAACGGTTGGTTAGTAAACAAAGAAACAACCTCATCGCTCGACCGTGCATGCATATCAAGATTGTTTTAGCATCGTTCTCCTCAATTAACTTCTCCAACACCTCTAGCTGACGTTCCTTAACTTCTAACGGACTCTCGCCTTGTTCAAACTTGAGATGCAAGTCACCCTTAGTCCATCCGGCCATCATTTCCGCGAAAGCGACACGCATTTCTTCGGTGCTTTCTTTGCCTTCATAAATACCCCATGCCAGCTCATCCAAACCTGCATACTGCGTCCAGGAAATTCCGCTATCAATAAATTTTTGAACGGTTTGATGTGTTCGTTTTAATGTTGAGGTATAAATTTTATCGAAAGGAATGTGCTTGTACGTTTCATAAAATGCGTCGGCTTGTTTCTGACCATAGGCATTTAAATCCGTGTCCATGCCTCTGCCTTGCACCACTCCCCTTTTATTGAGATCTGTTTCACCGTGGCGAATCAAATAAATAACTTTTTCCAAGAATTCTAATTTAATACGGGTAACTTATAAAAGCGCGGTTGCGCATCGTCCTCGAATTTGTAATCTTGATAATCGGTGACTACATTATAAAGTGTATCACGTTCTATCGGGTGGCGGCCCACGTTTTTGATAAGCTCTACAAGTTCTTTAGTACTCATAGCCGGGTTTTGTTCCTCGGCGCCAGCCATCGCGTAAATCTTCGTAGTGTCATCCAGTGTTCCGTCGATATCATCAACTCCGAAATTTAACGAGAGCTGAGCAGTTTCCCGGCTAATCATCGCCCAATAAGCTTTTATATGATCGAAATTATCGAGATAGATCCGGGAGATGGCATAATTTCTTAAGTCCTCAATCACAGAAACTTCCGGCACATGCGACATCTGATTATCCTGATTTCGAAACTTAAGCGGGATAAAGGTTTGAAACCCTTTTGTTCTATCCTGAAGCTCACGAAGGCGTTCCATGTGATCAACGCGGTGCCAGTAAGCTTCTATATGTCCATAAAGCATGGTCGCGTTTGAACGCTGTCCAAGTTTATGCCATTCCTCATGGATCTTCAGCCATTGCTCAGCATTGCATTTGTCTTTTGCTATTTGTTCGCGTATTTCAGGATGAAAAATTTCAGCGCCGCCGCCAGGAATAGAATCAAGGCCGGCATCCTTCATTAGTTTCATTCCGGTAGCATAATCAATTTTAGCTTTCTTAAATATGTAATGGTACTCGACTGGAGTTAATGCCTTAACATGCAAACCTGGCCGGTGCAAATGGATTTTCTTAAATAATTCGGCATAAAAAGCTACATCATACTGCGGTAAAACGCCGCCCACAATATGCACTTCAGTTACCGGCTCGCCATCATATTTTTTTACCATGTCGAGCATCTCTTCCATGGTATATTCCCAGCCTTGCTCTTTCTGTTTGATCAACCTTGAATAAGAACAAAATTTACAGTCGTAAACACACAGGTTAGTTGGTTCTATATGGAAGTTCTTATTAAAATATGTTTTGTTGCCATTTTTGCTTTCGCGGATGTAGTTAGCCAGGACACCCAAATAGCCTAGTTCGGCTTTTTCATAGAGTAGAACCCCCTCATCAAAACTAATTCTGGTATTACTGGAAACTTTTTCGGCAATTGATTTGAGTTCGGAATCCAGATTTTTATCAGAGAGTAAAAATTGCAGCTTTTGTTCAGAATCCATTTCGACAAAAATACAATAATGCGAGAAAAGCTCCTATCATATTGTTGTAACAATCAGCCTTAAGGCAACAATTGCTTTCTTTTCTGAAGCAGAAATCGAATCTTTGTTATAAGAAAAGGAATATGAATATTGAGACGATCGCAATTCACGCGGGTAATTTTTTAGATGAATCAACCAAGGCAGTTGTTCAGCCAATAACTCTCTCTACAACGTTCGAACGAGCTGTAGATGGGGAATTTCCCGGAGATTATATTTATACAAGGGCCGCAAATCCTAACAGAAAGTCGCTCGAAAATGTGCTATCGATGCTTGAGGGAGGTGTTGATGCGTGCGCTTTTTCATCTGGTAATGCTGCTGGTTCCGCAGTTTTACAGGCGCTTGCACCAGGTAGCCACATCATTGCACCGAATGATATGTATCATGGACTTCGCAGTTTAATAAACACCGTGTTTAACGGTGTTTTAACTGTTGACTATCTGGATTTGTCGCATATTGCTGCTGTTGAATCTGCTGTTAAATCCAATACCAAACTCATCTGGATAGAAACACCTTCAAACCCTTTACTCAAGATTACCGACATAAAAGCACTAGTGAAATTGGCTAAAAAAAATAACATAATCGTTTGCTGCGATAATACCTTTGCAACACCGGTGTTTCAACGGCCATTGGAGTTGGGTGCAGATTTAGTTATGCACGCTACAACAAAGTATTTAGGTGGTCATAGTGATGTTTTAGGGGGCGCGTTAATCACAAAAGAGAAAAACGAAGTTTGGGAGAAAATTAAATCTATCCAAACCCTGTCAGGTGCAGTGCCCTCTCCTTTTGATTGCTATATGACTGTTCGCGGAATTAAAACGCTGCCTTACAGGATGCGAGGCCATAATAACAACGCGATGCAAATTGCCGATTATCTAAATTCTCATCCAGCAGTAGCGGATGTTTTTTACCCGGGCCTAAAAACCCATCCGTTTCACGAAGTTGCTAAAAATCAGATGAAAGCTTTTGGAGGCATGCTTTCGTTTATGGTGAAAGGTGGCTCGGATGATGCCAGACGAATCTCGAATAAGTTGAAATTAATAACACGCGCCACGAGTTTAGGTGGTGTGGAGAGTTTAATTGAACATCGCGCATCAATGGAAGGACCCGATACTAAAACACCAGCGAATCTTCTTAGACTATCTGTAGGCTTAGAATATGTTGAGGATTTAATTGCTGATTTAGAACAGGCTTTGAAATAAATCATCTATAATTTTGGCAAATACTGCATTTGAATGTATATTTGAAGCAATTCGGTAGTAATACCCATCTGTCAACACCTCTTAAAAGGTTTTGATTTATAAAGAAGCGGTGAGAGATCAGGCTCTATGACCCGCTGACAACCTTCCGGCTATGCTGGAAAAGGTGCCAAATCCTGTTCCCGGAAACACCGGGAAGATATAAATTATGTAAAACCATGGACAAAGAAACGAACATCCTTCCCTCCCTTTCATTTCATTCTATTTGTTGTAAGTCAAACTCTTGTGTAATGTATGTGGCTCAAAGCCTGTTAATCATCCGCAATAATTAAATATTTAACGGCAACTGATTTTCGCTTCCACATTAAAGACACATGAACACACAAAAATTCACATCTTCTGAAACGTTTAATTTTGAAAATGGCTCTGTTATAACCGGACTCGAAATCGCCTACCAAACGTTCGGAACCTTAAACGAAAAACAAGATAACGTGATCTGGGTATGCCATGCGCTTACTGGAAACGCTGATGTTTTCGACTGGTGGCAAGGCCTATTTGGTGAGGATGACTTGTTTAATCCAAAGGATTATTTCATTGTGTGTCCTAATGTTTTAGGGTCACATTATGGAACTACTTGTCCTTTAAGTACTAATACCGAAACCAACAAACCTTACTATCTAAACTTTCCGCAGTTTACAGTAAGGGATATGACTGCAGTTCAACGCTTGCTGGCAGACCATTTAAATATTCAGACAATAAGCGTGCTTATCGGTGGCTCTTTGGGTGGGCAGCAAGCGATGGAATGGGCAATAGTTGAACCTTTACGAATAAAGAAATTAATCCTGATTGCAACAAATGCTCAACATTCTCCCTGGGGGATAGCGTTTAATGAAAGCCAGCGACTTGCTTTAGCGAGCGATTCCAGCTTTTTCACGGAATCGCCAGAAGCTGGTAGAATGGGATTAAAAGCTGCAAGAAGCATTGCGCTTTTATCCTATCGTAATTACGAAACTTACGCAAACTCCCAACAAGAAGACGGTAATGACAAAGTAGATGATTTCCGAGCCTCCTCATATCAAAACTATCAGGGAGATAAACTTGTAAAACGTTTTAATTCATTTAGTTACTGGTATCTTCTTAAAGCGATGGATAGCCACAACGTAGGGCGTAACCGGGAATCGATAACGGCGGCTTTGAAAACTATTCAAGCTAAAACTCTGGTTATCGGCATCCGCTCAGATCTGCTATTCCCCCCTTCCGAACAAAAGTTTTTGGCAGATAAAATACCTGGCGCGTCTTACCTGGAAATTGATTCTTTTTACGGACACGATGGATTCTTAATTGAAACAGGTATACTCACTTATGAAATTATTAAATTCCTAAAGCATTCAACTGTTGAAAATCATCAAGAGGAGTTTCAGAATTCTTTGAAAAGTTAGTTTTCGTTTCAGAAATAGCGGCTGTTAAAAAAGAATAAAAAGGGTTGAACGAAGTCCAACCCTTCATCTACCTATGAAAAACAGTCCTTTTAGGAAGGACAATTTTTATACGTTCTGCTATAATTAGAAGTTACCAAATTTCGACCGGATTTAGTCTCACTGATTAAATACATATTGTTTTCCACTCTTATACATTCGTAGGTTACTTTTTTATATAAAATCTAAATAAATTAATCATACATTCGAGGCCTATATGCCTGGTTTATAAGATGGTATGAATACATTGAAAAAGCCGGATTTTAATTTAATTATTTAACCAAAGTCCTTTTGTAGGCTCTTGATAAGCTTTTATTTATTCTGATTCTTATATGTTTTCTAATATAGATCTTCTTCAAAAAATATTAAACACCATTGAAGAGGGGGTTTTGGTTACTGATAATCAAGGAAGAATCACAGCTTTTAATCAACGTGCTGCCAAAATCCTTGAAATTAATGAAGATGAGATTTTAAATCAGGATCTTATTCACCCAAAATTTCAGCAAATTACAGTTAAAGGAAAACCATTGAAACTTGAAGAGTTGCCAAACTCTGTTACCAGAAGCACCGGGAAAGTAATTAAAGACTTTACGATGGGACTGAAAATATCGGACACCAAGGTTAGATGGTTGAGTGTTAATACACAAAAAATTTCCTATGAAAATAGTGATTATGTTTTTTCGACATTTCTTGATATTACAGACAAATATAATTTAGGAAGAGAAATACGCCGGACTAAGGAAAGATTTAAATATGCTTTAAAAGGAAGCGAAATAGGGGTTTGGGAATATAATGTTCAAACAAACGAGTTATATTTTTCGGATGAATGGAAGAAAATAGTAAGCTATGAGCCCGCAGGGATTGATAACGCATTCGAACAGTGGCAGCAATTAATCCACCCGGATGATAAAGATTTTGTTTTAAAAAGCGTAAACGATTGCATTAAAAGTCTATCAACAGGTTTTAAAATTGAATATCGTTTATTACAGAAGGGGAATGATTTTAAATGGATTTCGGCCATTGGAAAAGTTATGTCCAGGATGGAAGATGGATCCCTTAAACGTTTTTCAGGTACTATCAGAGACATTACAGAGAAGAAAAAAAATGAAGAGCTCTTATGAGAAAACGAAGAAAAATTTCGAAGCGCCTATCAAAACTCAGCCTCTGGAATTGGATTGGTGAGTTTGGAAGGTGATTTTGTTGATATCAATCCGGCTTTTTGCAAAATGCTTGGCTATAGCCGCAAGGAATTGTTATTAATGAATTTTCAGACAATTACTCATCCTGATGATTTGCAAGCAAATTCAGCTAACTTATTAAAATTAGTTAGTGGTGAAATTGACACCTATAGGATGGAAAAGCGGTACTTTCATAAAAATGGAAGTACTGTATGGACCCTAGTCACCGTCTCAATAATAAAGAAAGAAAATAAGCCTCGGTTTTTTATTACTCAGGTTATTAATATCTCTGAAATAAAAGAACTGATCACACAATTGGAGGCCAGGAACGCACAACTGAGCGTGACTGCCCTGGGTCTGAAAAACAAAATTGAACAACTTGAAGAGTTTAACAGAATTGTAGCTCATAACTTAAGAGGGCCGGTAGGTAACATTGTGCAGATGGGGCAACTAATGGATGAGGATAAGAATACTGCCGATGTTCTGGTGCCAATGTTAAGAGAGGCCAGTGTAAGTCTGGACAGTACATTAAAGCAGCTTGTAAACATCCTCGAACTAAAGCTTAATGATAGCATTGCTTTTCAAGAATGCTCATTTGAGGAAATTATTTCCAAGGTGAGAAGCATGCTGAATGTCCAAATTGAAAAAGAAAAAATCGGATTTGTAACGTCTCTGATTGTGGATACCATAGATTATCCGGTAATTTATTTAGAAAGTATACTCTACAACCTTATCAGCAACGCTATTAAATACCGAAGAAAATCGGTAAAATCTGTTATAAAAATTAAAACTTACTTCGAAGAAAATAGAACGGTACTTGAAGTTTCAGACAACGGACTTGGAATCGACTTAAAGCGCTATGGTAGTCAAGTGTTTCAATTGAACAAGGTTTTCCATTCCGGCTATGACAGTAAAGGTCTGGGACTTTTTATCCTCAAAAATCAAGTCGAAACGTTAGGTGGAAAAATCACGGTTACAAGTGAACCAAACCAAGGTGCTACTTTTAAAGTTTTCTTTAAATTAAACGAGTGAGATTCGTTAATCTTTGTTAAATAAATCTCCGCATCTCCTCCTTTTTGTAGTTTCGTGTATGAAAAGAAAGCAATTTCTTAAATACACAGCCTTATTAGTATTTCTACTTATAAGTACCTCTACATTTTCCCAAAGTGTTAATGGTGTGATCTATCAAAAAGGGTCGGCGACGAGAGTAACTAACGCAAGTGTATTTAACGTCAGACTAAAAAGCCAGATCCTTACAGATATAAAAGGATCATTTTCTATAATGACATCGCCCGGCGATACTCTTTTAGTAAATCATCCTGATTATATGGAACTGAAGTTCGTGGTAGCTAATTATAATGATATAATTATTCATCTCCAGCGGAGTAATTTATTAAATGAAGTTGTAATTAAAGGTGAATCAAGACAAGAGCAACTAGCCGAAGCAGAACGGTCTTTTAAGAAAAAAGGAATCTTTTACAAAGGCAGACCTCCCCTATTGTTACTTTCACCCTTTGGAGGAAGTCCGCTTACTTTTTTTCACGAACTACTAAGTAAAGACGGAAGGAATGCAAGACGATTTAGCCGATTTGCTCAATCTGAGGGCGATTATTATGAAGTAGCTTCGCGGTTTAATGATTACAACATCAAAAAAGTTATACCTATTAAAGACCATGAATTGCCGCATTATAAAGAAGCATATTGGCCCTCAGTTGACCAAATTAGAAGTTGGAAGGATTTTGATCTTTTTAATTATATCAAAAAATCTTACTCAAAATTTCTAAATGATCGGGTAGTAAAGGATAGCCTGGTAAACGTTAAGTAACAAACGATTATTCAAACCGTAAAGCTTGGTGATTCTACTTGCACTTGAGTGTCCAAAAGCTCTAAACCTTCGTGCATAAACCCGAACAAAACGGATACCGGCCATGTGGATAATGCCTGTGCAGTATGAGTGTAGTGCGGGGCTGCTGTTTCTATAAAAACGTTAAGTGCTTTCATTATCCAATTTCATTTACTTGATTTTATATTAATTTTATAAAATGGATGCCGATAATTTAAATCGTTTTGACCGGATTGTAGCGATGTTGATTCACCTTCAATCACGCAGGGTGGTAAAAGCACAGGATCTGGCAGATCGTTTTGGTGTTAGCCTTCGTACTATTTATCGTGATATAAAATCGCTGGAAGCATCTGGTGTGCCTATTTCCGGAGAAGCGGGTGTGGGATATACTTTGATGGAGGGTTACCGTTTGCCTCCTGTTATGTTTTCGAGGGAAGAAGCCGGGAGTTTTGTTGCAGCCGAAAAACTTATGCAGAAGTTTAGCGATAAAACATTAGGAGCTTATTATCAATCGGCTATGTATAAGGTGAAGTCGGTTTTAAAAGGCTCGGCGAAGGATCGCGTTGAGCAACTCGAAGAACAGATATGGATAAACTCTGATCAGGAAATTTTTAATGAGCATACCCCGGATGCTTTAGATGTATTACTGGATAGTATAGCAGAGAAAAAGCAAATCGCTTTGAAATATCAGTCATCGTATTCGGACGATTTGATAGATAGGATTATTGAACCCTTGGGTGTATTTAATGAGAATAACTATTGGTATGTGATGGCGTATTGCCTGTTAAGGCGGGATTATCGTCAATTTAGAACAGATCGAATGTTACAGATACGACGGACTTCTACACCTTTTACGAAGGATCATGACGGTATTGAGGTTTATAAAAATACTAAACCACCTGAACAAACCACAAAAGTTGTATTACTCATAAACAAGGATATAGCCAGATACCTAAA
>DASVRX010000187.1:0-2709 GCA_036388375.1 Pedobacter sp.
TAATTTATCTTCACCGTAACTTAGTCCGATCGCACCCATCACTTGCATTTGGTATTTACCTGCACCGTATTTATCATCCAGAGCTTGTTGCACAGAGCTTATATAAAAAGGTGCACCATCCCCCATAATCATAATTGCCGCAACACCTTGCTCAGGAAAGCTTTTGCCCTGATCAAACTCTTCAACAAACTTTAAGTGGAGGTTGCGTAATTCTGAAAGCCAATCTTGGCGTACAAGTTCTAAATTAACACCGTTTTTCTCCATCAACGAGCCTTTTGTGGTCTTAGAACCACCATTTGCCACAATGATACCAGATTGCGCGTTCCACGCGTAACCACCTATTCTAATTAACGGCTTGGACGCAACGTCAGAAGACGCTTGCTCGCCTGGGAGACTTAGTTCTTCAGAAGTAATAATATTGTTTACATCTCCGTCAGCCAAGTCAATTTTATCGAGACTTTTGGATTCGTCGACTCTCAGGCCAGGTGAAAAGAAGTAAACAGCAAAGCCAATAATTGCTGCAAAAGTTATTGCAATAAGGGCTTTCGAAAATACGGTAAGATTAGACCATTTCATTATTGTGATTGTTTAGTTGGGTGTTTTTAGTTGAAAATATCTCCAAATCCCTGGCTTTCTCTTTTATCATCAGGAGAAAGTTTATAGTTCGGATTAGTGTAAGACTTTGCTTCAGGCAAAGGCATCGCGTCTGTCTTTATCTGGTCGGCAAGTTTATCAAGTTTGGTGTATAATTCGTCACTATCTACAGAATACTGGCTTGTTAAGGAATCTAAGTCGAGAAGATTTTCTTTAGTAGTTGCTAAATCCAGGGCTATTGTACTTGTTACTACATCAAGAGCATATTCAAGCTCCCAGCCCTTTGTAAATAACATTGCGGATTTTGCTTGCTCGGTAGCTTGTCTGGCCGCAGCGGCAAAGGCAAATTCCTTCTTAAGCATATCTATACTCACTTCAAAATCCGCGATCTTGATTTCCATTGCAGTATCTACCATGTTCAGTTTTCTATCAAGTTTGCCGATCACATGAGCTCTGCTTCCGTATTTCCTTACCAAACCAGTGCTTTGGTTGAGCATATGACTAATGCGCTGACCCTCGCTTAATGTTTTCATTAAGCCGGTTTGTAACTCGACATATTCGTCGGTGTCTTTTGCGGCAGCACCAAGGCGTTGTTCCATTTCCGTCATTTTAACCTTTGTGCCTTCTGCCCGCGATTGTAACAGTAAAACTTTTTCTTCAAAATCCTTAGCTTCTTTTTCTGATTTTAAAGCCTCCTGTTCCATGCTAGATTTAATTGCCTTAATTTTCGCCTTTGCATGCTTGAATGAAACACGGTTTTGAATCATTATCTGTTTCTGGCTTTCTAATTCACCAAAAGGATCTTGCTTTATAAGGAGCTTGTGAAGTGATCTTGCAGCGTTCTTCAGCCCTTTGATAATGACTGGCAGCATAATAAAAAATGCCATCACCAAAACGGCGGCAGCAATAGCTCCCATTACTTGTCCAATCCACGTAAATACGATGGGCAGGATAAATGAATACAATCCCCAGGCTGTTGTTCCCAGTAATATTAAACCAATAAAGGCAGCTATACCTTTTTCTCCTTTTTTCCAGTTTTGTGGGTCAAAGGAGATATCACTTTTTTCAAAGTGCTTTAAAATTGGCAATTCAAGCACTTTATTCTTTTCTTCTACCATTTTCTTAGCTATTATCCTTGAGGAATTTCAGAATACCCTCTTTTATGTTGTTTAATTTATTGATGCTCGTTTGGTGGGCGAAATCGTTAGCAGATAACTTTTCCTTTATTGATTTCTCTTGAGGATAATGATTTTCATCAATTTTTGCCAAAATATTTCTCTTCACCGTTATATCAGCTTCCAATTGTTGCATTTCCTTTCTTAATTGTGCAATTCTCGATGATGCTTGTTCGATCTCGGTACTTAGTTTTGTTTTTTCAGCGTTTTTGGTGTCATTTATAGAATTCAGCTTCGTCTGTCCTTTACTAATATATTGGCTGTGAACCTCATTTATTTTGCTGATATAGAATTCTGCATCATGCATCAGTTTTTGAGTTGTGATGGTTTTGTCTAGCGTCCTTGCCATTTGAAAAGCCATTTTATAGGCTGGTTCTGTATCTCCGGCAATGCTAACGGACTGGTAAAATTCATAAAAGTCGTACCCGGGCATATTGATAGACTCCAACCCGTCGTGGTAAACTTTAAGAACTTCTGTTGTAGCCGGATCTGATACAGGTTCGGATGATGCAGAAGGACTAGTAGAGATATTAGCAGAGTTATTTATAGGAAATGAGAACTTTTCAGTTTGTGAAGTCGCTTTTTCAGGCACTTCTTCGTCTGTCTTAATAAACAAACTTTTAAAATTTTTAAGCATAATGATATTCTATGATAACCGTAGGTAAAATGTGAGCCCTTTCCACTCAATTAAGTAGCTAATATGCATAATAAATTTAATAATCATAATGGGTTGAATTATTAAATGCTAGGTTTTCATTACCTGGGCTTAATCCACTTGAAAACAAAGATATTTCGTGCTACGACATTGGCTTTATTATGTTTCTTTACCCGTGTGAAAATTGTGATGTAAATTCCGTGACCGGGATATTATTGATTAATTCTTTTGAATCCCTTACCTTTACACCGTCGTTTTGGTCGGTTACCAAACCAACTACCAGCG